>NZ_JBXSOL010000012.1:0-193739 GCF_057784555.1 Rhizobium sp. CNPSo 3670 | reverse complement strand
CCTACGAACATTTCCCGATTCTTGACATCACAACAGGTGCGTTGCCGGTTGATGGGGCCGGGTTCGATTCTGTCTCGATCTACACTTTTGAATCCAAAGAAGCTGCGGAAATCTGCCATGGATTGGAAGAGGGTTTCCTGGACAGCGAGCATTGCATGGAAATGCATTCGCTGATCGTCCTAAACACGGAACGGAGAAGAGTCTATCCCACTGCAGCACTGGTCGTCTGAAGTGTGCCAGCACTAGCATGGTCGCGTGACGAAACGGCAGGTCGTAGGGGATTATATCGGTCCAAGGGTGAGTTTGCGGGACCGAGCGAGCTCCAGGTGTGGATGGCGAGCGACTCATCCGAGAAGCGCAAGCGCTCCTCAGGCCCTGATCGCCCGAGGCGCGTCGAAGATCCGTGCTCGTTTTCATCGATTCTCTCGCTCACTATGTACACAGCGCCGCATTGTGCACGTACGTGGAATGAGTTGCTACATTTTACCCCTTTTGTTTCTAATTCCCGACACTAACTCTGGCCCGCGATGCGAGGGGTGGTCTTCCTTGCGCAACCAAAGAGGTTTGGATGCCCAAATTGTTTTCTCCGTTCAATCTCGCTGGGCGAAATTTGGCGAACCGCGTTGTCATGGCGCCTATGACCAGGTCGAGAGCACCCGACGACGTCGCGAACGAACAGATAGCGCTCTACTATAACCAGCGGGCGACGGCAGGCCTCATCATCAGCGAGGGAACTCCGATATCGCGTGAGGGACAGGGCTACCTGTTCAATCCTGGAATTTTCACGCAGCAGCAGATCGACGGGTGGCGACACACGACCGAAGCGGTTCATCGAGCCGGCGGATCTATTTTCGCGCAAATATGGCACGTTGGGCGGGTGTCACATCAGTCTATCCAAGATGATGGCGTTCCTCCCGTTAGTTCGACGAATAACCGCGCGGAGGGAGCTCTGGCATTTGGGAACGAAGCGGACGGTACACCTGGATTCGTGGAGTCGTCCCCGCCACGCGCTCTTGGGTCAGAAGAGGTCCGCCGCGTTGTTACCGATTACGCTCGCGCCGCCGCAAACGCTATTCAGGCGGGTTTCGACGGTGTCGAGATCCATGGCGCGAATGGCTATCTGATAGACCAATTTATCAATCCGCTGGTCAACGACAGGACCGACCGATACGCCGCCGATCATATGGAAGGCAGGCTGCGTTTTGTCCTGGAGGTGGTGGATGCGGTAGCCGCGGAGATTGGAAGGGAACGTACAGGCATACGCCTCTCCCCGTACGGGCAGCCCTATGCGATGCCCTTGTTCGACGAAATCGACAACACATTCAGAGACTTGATCAAGGCTCTTGGACAGCGAGAAATCGCCTTTGTTCACTTCATGGACCATACACGTGGTACGCGGGTTGGTACCAAGAATGCCCATTTGTCGTCGCGGTTTGATGCGCTTCTGGAAGGCTTTCGGAACCTCCTTCCTAAGACAGCAATCATTTTGGCGGGGGGTATGGATCGCGATCGAGCAGAGGATCTTATCGAACGCGGCGCAATCGATCTTGCTGGCTTTGGCCAACCATTCATCTCCAACCCTGATCTCGTCGCACGATTGAAGAACAACTGGCCGCTGACGGAACCGGACAGAGCCACTTATTACGGCGGCGGAGCGACTGGGTTCACCGACTACCCAACTTACCGTCCTTAGCCAAGCAGATCGAGGGCTTGTTTAGAAAGCCAGCACGCACAACCACAAAGGGACTAGACCAACATGAAGGCATTAGTCGTAGACCGATTTGGACAGAACCCTGAGATGTCGCTTGTTGAGCGCCCTGTTCCGAGAGTGGCTCCGAGATATTCGTTGGTGAGAGTGCATTCGGCAACGGTCAATCAGCTATCGAATTTCATTCGCCGCGGCGAAATCGGGGTTCTCCAACCTCCCTTCGTTTTGGGTAACGAGGGCGCTGGCGTGATTGAGGAAAGCGATACCTTCGCGCCCGGCACCCGTGTTGTGATATACGGGGGCGGCGACCTCGGCATATCCCGCGACGGCCTGTTTCAGCAGGTGGTCCTCGTCGAGAACCACCGCATCACGCAGTTGCCCGGCAATTTGACGTTTGACCAAGGGGCCGCTTTACCGGTCAACTATCTGACTGCTTACTTAGCGCTAACCCGACGAGCAGGGATCCGCTCGGGGCAGACGGTACTGATATCCGGTGCCACCGGCTCAGTTGGGAGCGCTCTTGTCCAGGTGACAAAAGCACTTGGAGGTAAGCCGATTGCCCTGACATCGACGACGGAAAAGGCCGCACGGGCTCGTGGATCTGGCGCGACGACCGTCATCGATCTCTCTTCCCAAACTCTGGAAGAAGCAGTGCGGAACGCTACCGACGGCAAAGGAGCGGATTTTGCCATGGATCCCGTCGGCGGAACTCTACTCGGTGAGATGGCGCGTGCTCTCGCCCACGGCGGTCGCCTCGTTTCAATCGGATTCACCGCCGGTAAGGAGGCCAAAATTGATCTCGTAGACATGGTGGTCAATGAAAAGGACGTCGTCGGATACAGCCTGCACGCCGAAGCCGATCTTAACGTCGAAAAGGCGCTTCAGGAGATCGGAGACCTCGCGCGGCGGGGGCTGCTGAAACCTGTGATCGACAGTGTTCATCACCTCGAACGGTACGAAGAAGCCTACCAAAGACTCACATCCAGAGGCGCAGTCGGCTCGATCGTCCTGCGTCTGCAGGACGACGTCTAGTCACTAACCTATCGAAAAAGCTCTCCCTTTAGCAGGAACGAAAACATGACCTCTTTGCTTGGACCCTATAAGCTTGGCAATCTAACACTGCCCAACCGCGTCGTGATGGCACCAATGACGCGCTCTCGAGCCCGCACCCACGCTCCGGACGAGAGCGCTGCTGTCTACTATGCTCAACGTGCATCTGCCGGTTTGATCGTGAGCGAGGGAACCCAGATCTCTCAGCAAGGCCAGGGTTATCTTTGGACCCCTGGGATCTACTCGCCAGAGCAACTGGATGGCTGGCGAAAGGTGACAACGGCCGTGCACAAGGCCGGCGGCCGCATCTTTGCGCAACTATGGCATACCGGCCGGATGTCGCACACCTCTCTGCAGGAGGATGGTGGGGCTCCGGTCTCATCAGTCGAGAGCCAGGTTTCGACAAACTGGCCTGTTTTCGCCTTTGACGTCGAAGGAAACCCCGGCCAAGTTCAGGCCAGTCGTGCGCGGAGGATGAGCATTCAAGATATCCAGGCGACGACACAGGACTATGTTCAAGCAGCCAGGAATGCGGTCCTCGCTGGATTCGACGGCGTCGAGATTCATTCGGCCGGTTGCTATCTTCTGGACCAATTTATCAACGGCGCACTCAACACGCGAGACGATCAGTATGGCGGCGAAAAAATCGAGAACCGGATCAGATTTGTTCTGGAAGTGGTTGACGCGGTTTCTGAAGCCATCGGCAAAGAAAAAGTGGGTATTCGTCTTACCCCGAAGGGCCGGATACATGATGCCGTTGGCTATCCGAGCGAACACGAAACGTTCGTGACATTGGCGGCGGAACTTTCAAAGCGGAACATTGCATATCTGCACCTGTTCGACATGGGCATCGGCGAGGCGCTCCTTGCCGACATCCGCAAGGCTTTCAGCAGCACCTTGATCATTGCCGGCGACTACACGCAGGAGAAAGCCCAGGCGGCTATTGACCAAGGCGTGGCCGATCTCGTCTCCTTTGGACGCCCCTATATTGCCAATCCCGACCTCGTCGAACGCTTCCGCGATCGACTTCCATTGGCAATCGCTGACCGCGAGGTTTTCTACGGTGGGGACGATCGAGGCTACATCGATTTTCCAAGCTATCAGCAAAAGTAGTCTGCCAACTGCCGGGGAAATGATGTTTTCCATAGCAAGCGAAGGTGTGATTGACTCCGCCAGCGCGCGCTCCCCGGCAAGCCTCAGTCACAAGATCAGGTGACCCACAACCTGCGTCGCTTGTGATAGCTTGCCAAGCGTAGGGTCACTCATCGCGATCGTGTAGCAAGGAAGCAGTGGTTCCATCCACGAGCTGCTCACCTTGTATGGCACATTCCGAATCAGGTTTCCCCGCTCTGGGATAATCATCTCCCAAGCACCGGTCCTGCCGGACATAACCCAGAGCTACTGCCCCGCGGTCTCCGCGGGGCTTTTTTTGGAATCGTTATTTCCGGACCATAGTTGACCAACTGCACGACAAGCTTCACCACTGACCTCGCGAAGCAGGTCAGGCGAATAGTCTTGCACAGTATGTTGAAATGTCAGCTGGACCGAAATTAACGCGCGCGATCAACTGCGATAGGCAGCGGGCGCTTCCCAGACTGTGCATGACCATGATGATGAACATGATCATCATCATCGTGGTCATGATGTGAGGGTTCAGGCCATTTTCGAGATAGGGTGATCGGTTTCCCGTGCGGTGTGTTTAAATACGATCGCCGCCAATGTTCGACCGTTTCATCAATCTCGCGATCATCCAGGACGCCCACCCGCTTTGTCAGTTGTTCCAGAGCGGCAAGCCATTGTCGATAATAGGCAGCCTCGACTGTCTCGCCGGCCTGTTGTGGGTTGGCACGGATCTCTTCACTGAACGCGGCCACCCAAGTCCCCCACTCAAATAGCCCGGCCCGAGCTAAAGCCATGGTTGTCCCGAAAACTTGAGCGTGCCACGGGTCCCCAAAGCCGGGAAGTCCTGCGCCCGAACCCTGGCCAATCTCAAATGATTTGCATGGATCGAGTTCGCGAAGTGCCTCCTGAGCGTCCATCAAATCGCCTCCAGGTATGTGTCGTAAAGATCGATGTAAACCGCATCACGGGGACCTGCATCAATGCCCCACAATTCGGCGCCCTCAAAACGAACACTGTACGTGTGCTCTGCAACATCATCGCCACCATGCGCACGCGCGTCGGCATACAGAAATGCACCGGGGTGCGCCGCAATCGTTCCGATCTTACCTCTAACGTACCTAGGTAGGCGGGTGTGCGTCTTGGGATGAATATTTCTTGCTCGCACCTTCTCTCCGACTGCGAACCGAGGGCCCTGCTTCGCCTCGCCGGTCACGTCATGATTTGTGGTTGCGATCGTACGTACTTTCTCGGGCTCAATGTATTTTGGTCCGGGTTTCGAGCGGGCATTCGGATCTGCTTTCCCACTCATGATCTCTTCACAGGAAACATATCCGCATTCCATCAGCATCCTGACTGAACCGGCCAGCCAGCGTAAATAGTAAGGCGATGCTAACCAGTCTGCTGGCGGGATCCGCTCGGAGGCGTGCCGATGTTCATCGGCCTTAAACAAACCGGACATTATCAGGAGAATGGTGATGCCAAAAGCACTGCGCTCCCAGTCATGGCGGAAACGAGGCTCATTCTCTTCGAACGGCAATGAGCCCATATTCTGCATGCCGCCGAGATCGTGGATGCTGTTCATGGAACCACCTCACTCCGCCTTCCTGGGTATCGCGCAAACGCCGGTCCCAATCATGGAGTCGCGCGTGACGAGATCCGCCAACGCATCTTCGCTCCAACCTTCCGTTCCGGGTGGCCTTTCAGGCAAAACCAAATAACGAATTTCGTTATTGGAATCATACACCCGTACTTCGACCTCGTCGGGTATCTTCAGCCCAAATTCTGCTAGCACGGCTCGAGGTTCGGCGACGACGCGGCTGCGGTAGGCAAAGGATTTGTACCAGCTCGGCGGAAGACCTAGAACTGGCCATGGATAGCAGGAGCAAAGTGTGCATACGACGACATGGTGCACTTCGGGCGTATTCTCGAGCACAACCGTGTACTCACCTTGGAAGCCGGAGTAACCAAGCTCGAGAATCGCATCTGATCCATTTTTGAGGAGGCGCGTTTTATAGCTAGGATCTGACCATGCACGAGCCACTACTTTGGCTCCGTTGCGAGGACCAAGGTCATTTTCGAATAGGTCAACAAGCTCGTCCACCGCTCCCGGAGCCAGGATGCCTTTCTCGAGCAATAGGCTCTCGATCGCTTTGGCACGTAGGGCCGACGGTGATGGCGGCTCAGTAAAAGAATCCGACACTGCTTGTTACTCCTGAATGCTCCCAGCGCGTTCGTGGCCCAAGGCATTATATAACGTTTGAGTACACAGACGAAAGAATTGGCCTTATTGCCAAAAAAGGTCGCGGCGTTTTGCCCGAACCTATTCTGGCGGATGTTTCGTATGCCAATCAGTGAGGCGCTGAAACGCTGCCCCAGCGCGACAAAGCCGATCTTCAGCAAGCCACCGACCGACAAGTTGAATTCCGATCGGCATTCCGTTTGGACCAAATCCCGCCGGCAATGTAATCGTCGGCACGCCGCTGTAATTGAATGGCGCCGTATACTTGATGAACTCAGTCCCCACTTCATCCCTGAGCGCAGCAGCTTCCGTTAGAGTCGGCACCCCCTTCGGAGTCACCGGCACGAGCAGGACGTCCACGCCCTGGAAGACCTCGGCTAGCCCGGTCGAATAGGCTTGCCGATGAACTGCATATCGCGCGATGTCATCTGATGTCAGTGAGCGCCCGGCGTCAATGATGCCAGCCAACGCAGGTCCGTAATGCTGCTTTTGTTGCGAATAGGTATCTCTGTGCGCGTGCGCCACTTCCATATGAAGCTGGACCTGCCACCCGCTGATCGCTTCCTGATACGAAGGTAGCTTCACGTCATGAACCGTCGCACCTGCCGAGAGCAGAACATCAACAACATGATTGAAAGCAGCGACGACGTCCGGACTTGTACCCTCGAACACGTAGTCGCGATCGATACCAATGCGCAGGCCCTTAACGTTGCCGACGCATTCTGAGATGTAGCTTGGGACAACTGCGGGCAGCGACGTTGGATCGTTGCTGTCACGGCCAGAGATAGCTTCCAGCATGATTGCCGCGTCTTCGACGGTCCTCGTCATCGGTCCGATGTGGTCTAAGGAGGGTGCCAGTGGATAAACTCCGTAGCGGCTAACCCTGCCCCAAGTCGGTTTAAGACCGACTATGCCGTTGGCTTGGGAGGGCATGCGAATTGAACCACCCGTACATGACCCAAGCGAACCATAGCCAAGTCCAAGTGCAACCGATACGCCGGAGCCGCTAGAGGACGTACCTTGCCAGTACTCTGCGTTCCACGGATTTGGAGGCGTGCTCTCTCCGTGGTGCTCGGTCCACGCGCCTTCAACGGTCTTCACTTTGCCGAGTATGATTGCGCCAGCCGCTTCGAGGCGTTTGATAACAGTTGCTGAATAGCTCGGCGTTTGACCCTTGCGAATAATCTGGCCTGCTGTCGTCGGCGCGAAATCCGTAAAAATGATGTCCTTAGCGGTCACGGGAACGCCATGTAGAGGACCCCGCCAGAAGCCGGCTGCGAGTTCCGCTTCTGCCTTCTTCGCGCGTTCGATGGCCCGATCCGCGAGGATGGTTACGAATGCCTGATGCTTTTCCGTCAGCGCCTCTATTCTTTCAAGAATAACATCCGTTACTGCGACAGGAGAGACCTTTCGGTCCCGAATGGCACGAGAAACCTCTGCGAGCGACCAATAATGCACTTTAGGTATCCTGTCCTATTAGGGTTAAACGCCTGACAACGTGCGTGCCTCACTGAAGCCCTCTGTTGAAGGCAGCCGACGGCCTGAGACCAAACGTCATGCAAACGCAAGCCTCTACGAATGCCATTATGACTGACGTTCCGGACAGGTTTCCGTCCCAATCGCATGTGACAAGGATTGACAAGACGCCGACGGAAAGATCCCACAACCGCGCTAAGCACCGCGATTTCAATAAATATATTGCACAACTGTGACAGTTGGCTACTCTCATAGAAAAAAGCCGGGAACATATCGCGCTGGGAGATGACCATGCAGATTAAGGCAATAGAATCCGCCTCCTATCCACCGCGTGGTTTTCTGGCGGCGCTGGGTGATCTGATCGAAGCGGTCGGAAGACCCAACTTTTCGGAGGCGTTATTCAAGACAGCGCACGCGGCAACGGGCTGTCAGTCCCTGACCGTATTTACGGGATCAAGCGGCGAGGCGCCAAAGACGACGATTATAGACGGAATCGGTGTTCCGCGGTGGCTTCACGAAAGCAACCGCAAGTATGTCAATCTTCATTGGATGGCAGATCCGGTACGGCGCGCCGAAGCAGATAGCGGAAAAGTACCGCTTTTTCTGGCGCTCATCGATCCGACTGAAATCTCGAATTCGTCCTATAGAGATGACTGTTTCACCTCGATGAACCTGCGCAGTCGTGCTTCGGTTTGCCATATACGTGGCCGCCGAAAAATGCAGCTCAATCTGTATTTCAACGACCGGCAGGGATTTGACCCGAGCGTCTGCCAGTACCTGAGCGACACGGCCGAAATCACCGAAGCTCTTCTTCGGCGCCACGGGCTGACAAGCGAGCGCAATCCAGCCAGCTTGGAAGACCATGATATCATCGGCTGCCTTCGTATGGCCGCTCCAGAGCTGACCCACAGAGAACTCCAGGTCTGTGCACATATTGTACGCGGACTAACCTCTGAGGGCATCTCCCTGGAACTCGGAATAAGTCTCAATACGGTACTCACCTATCGCAAGCGCGCTTATGCGCGGCTGAACATTTCGACCCAGCACGAACTGACACACCTAGTGGTTGGAGCAGACCGCCCATACATGTAGTCGAGGCTGACAAGCGCTAGACGCCGTCGACGTCGAAGCGATGTCCAGAAGTATTCAGCCCGCCGAGTAGGCTGGACCATCCGTTTAGGCGCGTGAGACAGCGATGGTCGGTCCCTGCCGGGAATTGACCGAATTCGTCGGGCCCCAACACGCCGGCCTGCTGTCGAGGGCACGTGCCAGACTGCGCAATTTTGCTTCCCGCAGCCGAAAATCAAGCACGTCACATTTGCAGGTGACAGACGAACCCCTAAGAGGCATGACAACTTAGCGCGCATGTGGCGGTGATGGGTGCAAGCGCGCGAGCGTCCGAAAGAGGGATGTCGCGTTCTATCCTGGAAGGCGATTGGCCTTCAGATGACTACTCGTTCCAGGCGGTGCAATATTCCTAAGCGTCTGTGAACTAATGCCTTGAAGCCGGTATCGCGCCCGTCAGAGCTCGCAACGCAACCTTACTGGAATCACAGATGAAACCGCAAATAAAGCCAAAGCTCGACCGCAGCCACGATCCACATCGCCTCAGCTTCGTGGATAGTGCCAACGGCCATCCTGACTTCCCGATTCAAAACTTGCCTTTTGGAATCTTTGTCACATTGAACGGCGAACGTAGGACGGGTGTTCGCATCGGCAACGAAGTCCTCGACATCGTGGAGCTTTCGCAAAGTGCGATTGTGCCGCAGCACCTGCGGGCAGCCCTCCAGACCGCGGCACTGCCGCCATTAAATAGCTTTTTCGCCCTTCCCTCCGATACCCGCACGGCCGTCAGGCTTTTCCTTTCAGATGTCCTCGCGAGAGATCATGAAGATAAGTCGCAAACTGCAACGATGCTTTCGCCGGCCGACGACTCGCTCATGCAACTGCCCTTCCAGATCGGTGGATACACCGATTTTTACGCCGGCATACAACATGCTTTGAATGTCGGGCGGTTGTTGCGCCCCGATAACCCCTTGATGCCGAACTATAAATATGTCCCGATCGGTTATCACGGTCGCGTCTCGACTATTCGAACCAGCGGGGGACAGGTACGACGTCCGATGGGCCAACTGAAAACTTCAGAGGGCAGCGCGCCAGAATTCGCGGCGAGCCGCCGGCTAGACTACGAGCTCGAGCTCGGTGCGTGGATCGGAAGGGGAAACACGATGGGCGAGCCAATCGGCATCGAGACCGCGTTTGACCACATCGGCGGGTTCTGCTTGTTAAACGATTGGTCGGCTCGAGACATTCAGGCATGGGAATATCAGCCTCTCGGGCCATTCCTGTCCAAAAATTTCGCTAGCACCGTTTCACCCTGGGTAATCACGGCCGAGGCCCTGCTGCCCTTCCGAACCGCACAGCGGTTGAGGCCAGAGGGGGACCCTGCCCCCCTCCCTCACTTGAGTTCCGAGAAAGATCAATTAGCCGGCGCGTTGGATGTAGATCTCGAGGTCTTGATCAGGACAGCTCGAATGAAATCGGAGGGAAAGCCAGAGCAACGTCTCTCCCGAGGCACGGCGCGCGACATGTATTGGACCTTTGGACAATTGGTAACCCACCATACATCGAATGGGTGCGAGTTAAATGTCGGCGACCTGCTGGGTACTGGCACCATCTCGGGCGCGAACCCCGGGAGTTATGGAAGCCTGATGGAAATATCCCAGGGCGGAAAATCGCCGCTACAGCTGAACAATGGCGAAACGCGAGCATTCCTTGAAGACGGAGATGAGATAATTCTTCGTGCGAGGACGCCTGGAGACGACAGCGCCGTCAGCATTGGCTTCGGCGACTGCCGAGCGACCATCGTCCAGAATCTGGCGACTTAAGGTCTCTGTTAGGGCGTCCCCAATTTTACGCAGCCGAGGTCTGGGACAGCACGCTCGTCCCAACGCGAGACGATTCTTGCTTCTCGCAGCTATTACCTCGTCACATTCCGTGGGGACGGGATTTCAAGCTGGCTGATGATAGGCTTGCAGAGGTGGACATTAGAGGAGCAAAGCAAAGATGCGAGGATTGGCGTTGGTCACAGGTGGTGCACGCGGAATCGGGTTAGGCATCGCCAGGAGACTAGCTTCAGAAGGATGGCAAGTCGCGATCGCTGACCTCGACCGCGAAGCAGCCAAAGCCGCGTTGTCGGAACTGCCTGGTTCTCACCACGGCGCCTGGCAGGTGGATGTAAGCTCTGAGGCATCGGTGATCGACCTGTTCGACGCGATCGAGACGAGTTGTGGCCCCATTGCGGCACTTGTTTGCAACGCCGGAATTTTGATCACAGCAAACAATGATCGAATCCCCATGGTCGACATATCGGTGGAAGACTGGGTAAGAACGCATTCGGTCAATACGCTTGGCACATTCTTGTGCTGCCGTGAATATGCCCGCCGCCGCCGGCAAACGCCCGTTGCAGATGGCCGTATCGTAACGACGAGTTCCGTGGCCGCCGAGTTGGGAGGTTACCGCTCTTCGTCAAGCTACATTTCATCTAAATCAGCAGTTCTGGGCTTTACCAAAGCCGCCGCCCGTGAGCTCGCTCCATTTGGCATCACCGTCAATTGCGTCGCCCCTGGCATTATCGATACTCCAATGCTCAACGCCACCATTGGAAATGGAGCAGACGTTGAAGCAGTGCATGAGCGTATCGCAGACTCCATTCCATTAAAGCGATTGGGTCATCCCGACGACCTGGCTAACGTCGTGTGTTTTCTCGTTTCACCCGAAGCTTCTTACATCACCGGTGCCACCATCGACGTGAACGGCGGCTACCGAATGGCATAGCCACCTGCATAGGCCGCCTCTCAGCGACGAGATCGCGGGGGTAAATTTCGAAGTATAGGCGAGCGCGCTGCTCGTCATGAGAGCCCTAAAGGAGACCACTGGGAATGACGCACGGACACAAGACTCAGATCGCACTCGTGACCGGCGGAGCGCAGGGCATCGGCCGAGCCATCGCCGAGAGACTATGCCGAGATGGTTTTTCCGTAATAATTCTGGACCGAGATGCCGTACGCGGCGAGGCCTGTGCGACCGAGTTGTCAGGCGCTGGTCATTCGGCGCGCTTCCAATTTGCTGACCTAGCGGATCATGACTCCTTGAGACCTCTCATCGAAAGCCTCCCCGAACCGACTGTCCTCGTCAATAATGCAGGAATATTCGGTACAAAGCCGATCTTTGATCTGGAGAAAACAGACTTCTCCCAGGTCTTGGATGTTAACGTGACTGCGCTCTTTCTGCTGTCACAAGCTGCCGCTCTCCGTATGAAACCAGGAGGAAGGATTGTGAACATAGCGTCTCGGGCGTTTTTAGGCGCCAAGGGCTATGCCCATTACGTAGCGTCCAAATCCGCGGTGGTTGGGCTTACACGCGCTCTTGCGATGGAATTGTTGCCAAAGGGTATCATTGTGAATGCTGTCGCCCCGGGCAGCGTTGAAACCGAGATGTTTCTGCGTCAGACCGATGAGGAAAAAGCAATCCAGCTTGCCCAACAACCGACTGGGACGATTGCACACCCCTCGGATATTGCCAACGCTGTGGCGTTTTTCGCTTCACCCAACACGAATTTTGTCGTCGGACAAGTGTTGCTGGTCGACGGTGGCAAGTCCTTGGGTGGGCTTGCGGTCTAAGAAGGACATAGGAAGGCGCTGTTTGTGCGATCGTGACGTACGAATCGCTTTCCGAGAACCAGGATCTGTGTGTCCAACAAAAAGTGAGCAAAATGCCGATCCGGGCTAATCGCATGGATCAAAGACGAAGACCTTAGTCGCGCGAGAGCTAACGCGTGCTAAGCCGCGATGTATGACGGCCGCCGGCATGTCTGCGGCCATTCTGCGGACCGTATAGAGTTAGGGGCCGTATGTTGTCGCCCCTCCTGCAGCCTCCATCAATGGAGCGATCGTGCGTATGACGAGGAAACTTTCAGTCAAATTCACGGAAAGTGTCCTTTCCGGGCCTCCAGCGTCGTCGTCTCTATCGTCCCTGGATCGTTTACGCCGGCGTTATTGACGAGCACGTGCACGCCGTCGTTCCAATGCATCACTGCTCTACATCCTATGGCACCGTGCGACGGGTTCTTCATCAGGATTTCGAGCCGACTATCTAGCGAGTTAGTGAGACCTGAAAATTTGCCTGAGTTTTCGCAGCAATTTCCTCGACGGTGACGCCGTCAGCTAATTCGATGAGTGACATACCGCCACCGTTTTTCTTGTCGATCGCCATTACCCCGAGATCAGAAATGACGAGATCGACCACTCGGATCCCGGTCAATGGAAGGCTGCATTTTTGCACCAGCTTCGCCTGTGTTATGCCCTCCGTCCCCTTTGCCGTGTGCTCCATCACAACGACGACGCGTTTCACACCGGCGACCAGGTCCATGGCTCCTCCCATGCCTTTGACCATTTTGCCGGGGATCATCCAGTTCGCCAAATCACCATCCTGGCTTACCTGCATGGCTCCGAGTATGGACAGGTCGATGTGTCCACCTCTGACCATTGCAAATGACTCGGCGCTGGAGAAATAGCTTGTCGTAGGCAACTCGGTGATTGTCTGCTTTCCGGCGTTGATGAGATCGGCGTCCTCCTCTCCCTCAAAGGGAAAGGGCCCCATGCCCAGCATGCCGTTCTCTGACTGAAGCTGGACGCGAATATCAGGCGGGATATAGTTTGCTACCAAGGTTGGTATGCCGATTCCGAGGTTCACGTAAAAACCGTCTCTAAGTTCCTGGGCGGCCCGAGCGGCCATCTGCTCTCTGTTCCAAGGCACTATACAACCTCCTTGACGCCGGAAACTTCCGCTCCACTCGGTCGCTTGCGGGTCGTTCGCTGTTCGATTCTTTTTGTGGGGTCGGGCACATGGACAACGCGCTTGACGAAGATACCAGGCGTATGAATTGAATCTGCATCAAGGGTCCCGGCGGTGACCAGATGTTCAACCTCTGCGACAGTAATGGCGGCAGCTGTCGCCATCACCGGATTGAAGTTTCTGGCGGTCTTGCGATAGATGAGATTGCCCTCTGTGTCGCCTTTAAAAGCGTGCACTATGGCAAGATCGGCGAATAGACTACGCTCCAACACATAGGTCTGGTCGTCGAACTCACGCAATTCCTTTCCTTCAGCGACAAGCGTGCCGACGCCGGTCTTGGTAAAGAAGGCCGGTATGCCGGCGCCGCCCGCTCGAATTCTTTCAGCAAGCGTCCCTTGGGGGTTAAATTCGAGTTCAAGCTCCCCGGACAAATATTGCTGCGCGAAGATCTTGTTTTCTCCGACATATGAGGAAATCATCTTGCGGACTTGCCCGGTTTCGAGGAGACGCCCAAGACCAACCCCATCCACGCCCGCATTGTTGGAGATAAAAGTTAGTTCTTTGGCGCCGGACGACCGTACCGCTTCAATCAAGCTCTCGGGGATGCCGCAAAGCCCAAATCCGCCCGCCATGATCGTCATTCCGGACTTGAGGATATCAGCCAATGCCGTGTACGAACTCTCAAAAATTTTGCTCATTCTCGTCGCCATGGTAAGCCCGATTTCGGTGGCTGGTGGTTGAGGTGCGCTTCGGATGCTCACTCTGCGTCGGCTTGAACCGACGGATGCGCGCGCTGGAAAGCGTCGTTCTCAAGAGCCAGTTTTTCCACCCTTAAGAGACGCGGAAATTTGTCCAGCGGAACGGAATAGCGGCGCGCTGCGTACAACTGAGGGATTAGAAACACGTCCGCAAGTGTCGGCGACGAGCCGACACTGTACCCGTCGTTTCCCACCATCGATTCAACGGCCGTGAGACCCTGCCCCACCCACGTGGCGATCCAACTCGCGACATCAGCTTCCGACGCCCCGAGGGTCCGCCGAAGATAATTCAAGGGGCCGACGTTGTGTAATGGGTGTATGTCGCATCCGATGACCGAAGATATTGCGCGGACCTTGGCCCGCGTGACCGGATCCTTCGGAAGCAGAGCGGGGGCGGGGTACACCTCCTCCAAATACCCCAATATTGCGGGCGATTGTATTATGACCGTCTCATCATCGAGCTGGAGTGCCGGCACCCTGCCTTGAGGATTTAGTGCGCGATATCGAGCCCCGTTCTGCTCTCCACCATTTCGCAGCAGATGAACAAACTCGAGATCTGTTGAAATGCCCTTTAGTGCCAACGCTATGCGCACTCTGTACGACGATGTGGAGCGCCAGTAAGTGTAAACCCTCATCCGCGTTTCCTGCTCCTCACTGCTCCGTTCCTCGGGGTGCCAGCTGAGGCCGAATTGGCCTTAAGCGCGCGTCGGATCAAAATGCTTTTCAAGCTTTCGGCCATAGGCGCCGTAGCCCTGCTGCAGCGCGTCGCTCTCCGCTGCGAAAGCACTCACCTTCTGGGGAAAGCGCGTTTCAAACATGAAAGCCAGGGTCCCCTCCAATTTGTGCGGGCCGAGCTGTGAGTTGCTCGCTTGCTCAAACGCGCTTAAGTCCGGACCGTGAGGCAGCATGGTATTGTGAAGTGAAATCCCGCCCGGCGAAAACCCGCCGCCGGTCTTGGCATCGTAAACGCCGTAAATGAGGCCCATAAATTCGCTCATCACGTTCATATGATACCACGGCGGACGGAAAGTGTTCTCAGCGACCAGCCAACGATCGGGGAAGATGACGAAGTCTATGTTCGCCGTCCCGGGGGTCTCCGAAGGAGATGTCAGTACTGTAAAAATGGACGGGTCGGCATGATCGTACAGGATCGGGCCGACAGGAGAATATCGGCGAAGGTCGTATTTATACGGCGCGTAGTTGCCATGCCAAGCGACGACGTCCAGAGGGGAGTGATCAATCTCTGCCACCCAAAGCGACCCTCCCCATTTTACGAACATCTTTGACGCTACATCTGTGTCCTCATAGGCGGCCACTGGCGTCAGGAAATCGCGTGGGTTGGCCATGCAATTCGCGCCAATCGGCCCGCGCTCAGGAAGGGCGAATGCACCCCCGTAATTCTCGCACAGATATCCCCGCGCGGGGCCATCGACGATCTCGACCCTGATTTTCACACCCCGAGGGATCACCGCTATCTCGCCCGGCTCAATGCCAATGATCCCAAATTCGGTAGCAAGGCGTAGTCTGCCCTGCTGAGGAACGAAGAGTAATTCACCGTCAGCGTTGTAGAAGTATTCGTCGACCATTGAGCGGGTGACCAGGTACACGTGGGCGCCCATTCCCGCCTGGGAACCCGCGTCCCCAGCAGTTGTGATCGTGCGGATACCTTCGACGAAAGTGACAGGTTCGGCTGGGAATGGAATGGGATCCCACCGCATCGGCGCGATCGGCATCTCAACCTCCTGCGCCGGCGCAGTTCTCCAAAGACCGATGTCGGCCTTTTGGAAACCATTCCAGTGAGACAACGTGGGACGGATCCGGTAAAGCCACGAGCGCTCATTCGTTGCTCTGGGAGCAGTAAACGGCGACCCACTCAATTGTTCGGCATAAAGCCCGTACGGGCACTTCTGAGGCGAATTGCGCCCCAAAGGCAACGCTCCGACAAGTGCCTCAGTCTCGAACCCATTTCCAAATCCGGACATATATCCTGCCTGGATGGCGCTATTGCCGTAGCCACCTGACTGAGACCGTTGAGCAACACTCTTCAGATTCACTATCAAACCCTCCGATAATTTAGTTGCAGTGGTAACTGTTGATTTTGTAACTATCAAGCATGACGACACTTCACCTTGAGCAGTTTCTTCCATACCGGCTTAATCGGGTTGCGGCCGCGATCTCGCAAGAATTTCGATCGGTGTACGGACGACATCACGATCTGACGGTGCCTGAGTGGCGAGTCCTTGCCACGCTCGGGCAATTCGATCAGTTGAGCGCCAAAGCCATCGGACAGCACTCTTCCATGCACAAAACCAAGGTTAGCAGGGCAGTGCGAGCCCTTGAGGAACGACGGTGGTTAAAGCGTCGTCCGAACATCGATGATCGAAGGGAGGAAAACCTCTCCCTCACGCCTCAAGGCATGCGCGCATATTCTGAAATCGTGCCCCGAGCTCTCGCGTTCGAGAAGAAAATCATGGATGCACTCGGTCCAGAGGCCACAGGGCTGTTGAGCGCGCTCAAGCGACTTGAAGAGCTTACTTGCGAGTCCTGAGCGAAACCTTGCTGCTCGTGGACGAGAGCTCGGTTCGGTTCGGCGGCTCCAGGCAGCGCCTGGCGCACCACGGCCTATTAATTGCGTTTTCCCATTGCACCGTCGATTAGGTTTTGCTCAGTAATCTCTGAGCCGCGGTATTCGCCAGTAATATTGCCATGGTAGAACGTTATCACGCGATGGCTGAGGCCGATTATCTCGGGCATTTCTGATGAAACCAGCAACACCGCCAGGCCCTTCCCGGACAGTTCAGAAATCAGGCGGTGGATCTCAGCCTTCGCGCCCACGTCTACGCCGCGCGTTGGCTCATCCAAAATTAGCAACTTAGGTCCGCGCGCCAGCCATTTTGCGATGACCACCTTTTGCTGATTCCCGCCGCTGAGAAATTGAACTGGCTTTCCGCCGTCAGAAGTGGCAATAGCCAACCTTGCACGATAATCCTCAAAAATCTGCCCCTCCCTCCTGTTGAGCAGAAAGTTCAATTTATTGATCAGCCCGAGGAGCGGAAGCGATATGTTTTTCTGGCTGCCCATTCCGAGGACAAGGCCTTGGGTCTTTCTGCTTTCAGGGACAAGACCAATGCCCAGCCTCATCGCATCTCGCGGATTCTTGATCTGCACCTCCGTCCCCTTCCAAAACACCTGCCCTCCGCCTGCCTTCCGCGCGCCGAAGATGGTTTCAACAGTCTCGGAACGACCTGCGCCAACCAGACCATACAATCCGAGGACTTCCCCGGCACAGATGCTGAAGCTAATATTTCTTGCAAAACCGGGAACTTGGAGATCCTTAACGCGCAGGATCTCGCTCCCGAATGGATGCTCGGCCCTTTCGTAATCGTGATCAAGCTCGCGGCCCACCATCAACCGGGTGATTCCGTCCTCATCTGTCGCGGCTGCTTCCATCGTCGATTGAACTTCTCCATCCCGAAGGACGGAGACACGATCGGAGATGCGTAATACCTCGTCCAGTTTATGAGAGATGTAAATTACCGCAATTTTGCGCGCCTTGAGTTCGGCAATCTTTTGAAAGAGGACTTCGGCTTCGCTTTCTGTCAGCGACGCCGTTGGCTCGTCGAAAATGATGACCGATGCTTGAAATGCATCTGCACGCGCAATCTCGACCAATTGTTGCTGGGCAATGGACAGATCTCCGACCTTGGCTCCGGGCTTCGGAGCAAATTTCATTGTCCCGAGCAGTTTTTCCGCCTTCTCGTGGAGCGCTCCTTCGTCGACGCGGCCGAAGCGCCTGCGGGGCAGGTTACCGAGGAATATGTTCTCAGCGACCGACATCTCGGGCACGAGAGACAGTTCTTGGTGAATTAGCAGCACGCCCGCCCTTTTCGCATCCAGCGGTCCCCGGAACGCCGACTGTCGACCTGATAGCCAGATCTGGCCGGCGTCCGGTTGCTCGTTTCCGGCAAGAATGCGCATGAGGGTCGACTTGCCTGCTCCGTTCTCCCCGCACAGCGCGTGGACTTCTCCGGCGCGAACGGAGAAATTCACCGATTTTAACGCCTGGACGCCTGGAAAAGCCTTGGAAATTCCTGAGACCTCGAGAACCGGCAAATCTGCTTCAGCAGTTGCATTTGCGGTGATTTGACTTGCGGCACTCATTTTGCTGCTTCCGTCTGTGAAATTTGGGAAACCTGCGTCCTGATAGTCGAGCGTCGAACGCTTGGTTATTCGTGCCGGCTCTGGCAGATCTAATCTTGTGACCTGCCAGCGCCGCACATGTTCACCAGTCCAATCGACCGGACACTACCATGTCGGTCGGGAAATCTGCTTCACGTTCTCCAGCGTCACGTCAGGCGTCTTGATGTACATCTTCGGCTGAACATCCTTGCCCTGAACCACCTTGATGGCGGTTTCAAAAGCAAGTTTTCCGTCTTCTACTGGAGACTGATAAACTGACGCGTAGTAATAACCATTTTCCATCATAGCATCGTATCCGGCCATCGTAAGTGTGCAGTCTACGACCTTGATCTTGTTCGGCTTAAGCTTGCCGTCAGCTTCCGCGGCTTTGATTGCGGTCAACGCCCCAACACCCATTCCGGACTCTGCCGCATAAGCACCATCGATGTCATTGCCGAACTGAGTAATGTAATTCTCCATAAGGGTTTGCGCCTGCTCACGCGACCAGTTCGCCGTTTGCGAGGCAATTACCTTTATGTCGGGATATTTCTTCAGGGCGTCGACAAACCCATCTATGCGTTTTTGGGACGGTACGAAGCCGGGGCTTCCGTTGATCATAACAACGTTGCCCTTTCCGCCAAGACCTTTCGCCATCAGTTCGCCGGCCTGGAAGGCCTCTTGGTAGTCGTCGGGGCCAGTGAACGTCTTAACATACTGATCGCCTGATTTGTCGATGGGCGCGTTCACGATCGTCAACGGGATCCCCGCGCTATTCGCCTTCTTCAAGGAGGGGATCACGGCCGTTCCGTCCACCGGATAAACAATGATTTCGTCAACGCGTTGCGCAATCAGGTTCTGAATTTGCCCGGCCTGCCTCTGCGGGTCCATCTGAGCGTCCTGGACAATGACCTTCACGCCAAGTTTCGCGGCTTCGGAGACGATCGTTTCCGTCAGTGTCGAAGTATAGCCGTTGTTTCCGACACTGAACGAAGCGAAGCCAATGACAACTTCATTCAAAGGCTTTTTAAGCGGCGGTTGAAGCCAATCAGGCAGCTTGTCTTCGGCTGCCGAAAGTGCCGGCATCGCGACGATTGCGGCTGCCACAAACAGTACTCTTCTTGTTATCTTCATGTGTATTCCCCTTCCTTTTGAGTTTGAAATTGTTCGGCAGCCGCACGACAACAAATCACTCGGCGCGAAACTGCGATTTGCTTAAGCCCTTGTCGACTGCGATCGCTGTTATGAGAACGACCCCTAGCACCACCTGCGCGTAGAAGGATTGGACTTGGATGATGTCCATTCCATTCCGCAGGACGGTCAGTCCCAATAATCCACCCAAGGCGCCGATTGCTGTCCCGCTACCCCCTTTGAGAGCTGTTCCTCCCAAGACCAGAGAGGTTATTGCCCACAGTTCGTAGCCTGTTCCATATCGCGCGGTTGCTGCCCCGAGTTGAGCAGACATCGCAATCCCGCCCACAGCCGCTATGGCGCCGCAGAGCGTAAAATTGGCGATCACGTGACGTGAGACATTGATCCCTGCGTTCACGGCTGCACTTCTGTTGCCGCCGATCGCGTAGGCGTTGCGCCCATGGATCGTTTTGGCCAGAATCCAGTGGAAGGCGACGAAAAGTACGGCGAAAACAATCACAACCAGATAAATCGGGCCGAAAGACATGGTCCCGAACTCGATAAAGCGGGGGTCGCTTGCCGATATCGACGTGTCGCCGGTGTAAAGAAATGCCAGACCACGAATTCCAATCATCGCCGCCAAGGTGATCACAAAGGAATTCACCCCACTTTTCTCGACGAGCCATCCGTTCAAAAAACCGAGGCATGCTCCGACGACGATTGTGAAAGGGATAGCGACTGACAGTCCCCATGGCTGAAGGCCGATTACCATGCAGGCAGCAAGTCCCATGGTCGCACCGACAGATAGATCGATATTTCCGTTGATCATCACCGGCAGAAGCCCGACTACAAGAAATCCCAGCAATGCGACCTGCAGGAGAATTTCTGAGACATTATAGGTGCTAAAGAAGAAGGGGCTGATGCCACCAAAGATGGCGCACTCAATAAGCAGGAGAATCCAGATCGCGTACCGGGCGAGCTTTTGCACTGACCTCATTTTTCTCATGCTCATGACATTTGAATCTTTGACTGCGTTGAGCGCTGCCGGATCATATCCGGCTTCCAGCGCGGTACTCGCTAGGCTATCGTTTCTCATGCGAATACCCGCCCTCTTTTGCGCGCCTCGTTGATCCAAATGGCAGAGACGATGATGATCCAGGTCACGAGAGACTGGGCTTGATGCGGGAAGCCCATCAGCAAGAGCCAGTTTTGAAGAAGACCGAGGGCGACTACACCGAGAAGCGAGAGCAAAATACTGCCAGAACCGCCAAACAGACTTGTCCCTCCAAGTATGATCGCGGCAAGTACATTGATTTCGAAGCCAGCCCCTGAGTTGTTTTGGACTGCCATAACACGGGATCCGAAGACAACCGCCGCGACCGCGGTCATGAAGCCGGAAATCACGTAGGCGAAGAAAATCGTCCTGCGCTCACTAACCCCTGAGAAGAAGCTGGCGATCTCGTTGCCGCCCACGGCGAATATCTGGCGTCCATAGACGGTCCGATGCAGAAGGACCGAAAACACGATCGCAGCCGTAATGAGCAAAACCACCGGGAAAGGAAGGCCGTAGACCTCACCACGACCCAGAAATGCAAACCATGTGGCGTTTGGATTCGCAACCCACACGTTGTGAGCGTCCGTATATATCAATGCGAGTCCCTGGAGAACGGAAAGCATGCCCAAGGTGGCGATCAGCGAGTCCAGTCGCAGGAGGCCCACCAAAAATCCGTTGAGCCCCCCGATTAGAACACCCACCAAAAGGCAGGCTGTGATCGCAACGCCCGCGCCGGCCCGCTCGTGAACGCTGATGAGGACGACCCCGCAAAGCGTAAGCATCGAACCAACCGACAAATCGAGGCGACCGCAAATTACAACGAACGTTACCCCTATTGCGATCAAACCGGTGATCGATACCTGACGGAGGACTTGGACCAGATTGTCGACCGTCAAGAAAGACGGCGTCGTCCAACCGGCGACGGCGACTAGGACGATGAACGGGGCAGTGATGCGCAAGATCGCGACGGCCCTCTCCCAGGTAACTTGGTCTCGCAAGGCTTCATGTCTCCTTCGCGTGCACGGAAGTAACGGAAAGCCGTCTTCGCTGTGCCGCTCATTTTGCGGCGATAAGGCAGCCGGGTTTGTTGATTCAACAGTGCCGGCTCTGCACGCACGATTATAGTTCACCCTCTGGGCATAGAAGCTGAATGATACGCCGCCGCAAATCAGTCCCAAGGCCATGTGACAGTCATCGACAGCCGATGAATCGTATCTAGATGCGCGGTGCCTTGCCCTGCTACGCGAAGTTATTTGAGAGGAATACGGCCGCCCATTGCGCCGTGTTCAAGCATGCCCGTGGCCTCGCGCCCGCCGCCGAGAGCCTGCAGACCTGGCGTCGTTTCGATTTCGCTATCGGTGCCGGACATTTCGAAGGGAATATCAAGTGCTGTCTCAGTCACCATTCTAGGTGACTGACAAGAGGCGCCGGTCGGCTTCTACTTCGATTGCTTTCGCATAACGCTAAAGGGTTGCGCTTTTGGTCCCGACGTTCGAGGGGTCTTTGCGGGCGTGGCTAATCGGAGGATCAGATATGAAACTGTGGTATCAATCCACGCTGGATTTCGCGTACCATCCAAATTACGCAAAGGCGCTCGCAGCACACTTCGCAAAGATCGCGTCTCCGGAGACGGAAGTTGTTTTAAGGGGCCGCAACAATCATTTGGGACGCGGCCTCCCGGCGACGGACGTTATTGGGTGCCCCGCCATCTATCACTCCATAGTGACGCCTGCATTCATACAGTCTCTGCTCGAGGCAGAGAATGAAGGCGCTGACGCGTTCATTGTTGCATCGTTCAGCGAACCAATTTTGACCGAACTGAGGTCGCTTGCTCGGATCCCTGTGGTCTCAATGCCCGAAGCCTGCTTCATGGCAGCAGCGATGAGCGGCCAGCGAATTGGCTTTGTGACGCTGAACAGGCTGGTGATCCCGTTTATTGAAAAGTCGATAGCGCTTCATAAGTGGAAAGAAAGAATCAGCGGAGTTCATCTCATCCCGGGTGACGTTTCTGAGGCGGAGCTGGACGAGAACTTCGACACACCGGCCACCTATCTCGACCGCCTACTTGTCGGCGCACGTGAGGCGGTAGCTGCCGGCGCACAAGTTGTTATTCCCGCGGAAGGGGTCTTGGGTGTGATGGCCGCCGAGAATGGACTTCGTGACGTGGACGGCGTACCGATGATAGATGCGATTGGAACACCCGTGCTGTTTGCCGAACTCGCGGTGGCTCTGAGGGCACGGACTGGCTTGGTTCACAGCCGATTAGCTTACCCAGCGCCAAGCGAAGTTGCTCGAGAACTCCTTCGAAAAATGTAACCCACAAGACATTTCGGAAGAACCGACTTGAGGGGTGGGAAGGCGGCTCCCCTTATCGGCCGACCAGGGATCGGATGATGGCAGCCAAGAATTAGCGGTTCAAATCATTCCTCGCTCAGTTTCCGTGGTTCGGATTCTTGGCTACGTTTGGCTCCCTGAACAACCAGTTGCGACCCATGTTACGCTACGCAAACAGGTCGCCATTTAGGGGCGCACCGTGAACCACCTCCTCGCAATCAGAACGTTCTTGCGGGTCGTCGAAACCGGCTCCTTTAGCCTTGCGGCGCATCAGCTCTCCATCCCTCGTTCCACCGTCAGTAAATTGGTGAAGGAACTTGAGCTACATCTTGGCACTGCCCTCATTCACAGGAGCACAAGAACGATAGGCGCAACTTCTGACGGACTCGAATATTATCAGCGTGCGGTGCGCCTGGTCGCCGAGCTTGATGAGGCGGAAGGTGCTGTCCGAAGTAGAAAACTCAAGCCGAGAGGCCACTTGCGAGTTGACGCTCCCGTATCGTTCGCTCACTCGCTTTTGATCCCGGCACTTCCAGAATTCTGCGAAGAGTTTCCACAGATCACCATTGCGCTCGGTGTTAGCGATCGCACCATCAACCTAGTGGGAGAAGGTGTAAATTGTGCGATACGAGCCGGTGAAATGCACGATACCAGTCTGATTGCGCGAAAAATCGTTGAACTCCCCTATGTGACTTGCGCTGCTCCTGCCTACCTCAAAAAATTCGGCATGCCCCATTCCCCGACCGACCTCCAGACCAATCACTCTGTAATCGGCTATTTTTCTGCGGCATCGGGGAAGATTGAGCCCCTGTTGTTAAAGAGCAAAACTGAGAGCCTGGAGCTCGATAAATTCAGTTACTCCACCAACGACGGGAACGGCCTAATCGACATGATCGTCGCTGGACTGGGAGTGGGTCAGCAACTAAGACCATTCGTGCAGGAGCATCTCGAGACAGGTCAACTCGTTCCTATATTGGAGGAATGGAGCCGACCTCCTTTAGCCTTCCACTTGGTATATCCGGGAAAGCGTCTACAAAGCGCCAGTCTGAAGGCTTTCACGAGTTGGCTAATCGAGAAGTTTCATAAGTACAGGTAGCGACAGCCGCGTCATTCACGCGGCTGTCAGGCGGTAGTGTCACATCCGCCTATGACAGAAATGCCTCCCGACATCATGTATCGCTGCGTCTTGGAATTTATTGCGTTGGCATCACCAAGCGGAGGCTTACAATGGCTTATGCGATTATTTTCGACGATCAGAGCGGCGTGGAGGATCTGAGAGCCAGATTTCGAGACGCTCACCTAAATTACGTCCGGGAAAACCTGGAAATCATTGTCGCGAGCGGAGGTCTTCTCAGCGACGACGGGGCGGCAGGAATCGGCGGAGTGATGTTGATCGACACTGATGATCGCTCGGTTGCCGAACGGTTCGTCGACAATGATCCTTTCTTTATACACGGAGTATATAAGGCCCCTGTGATCAAGCGTTGGCGGAAGGCATTCGTTGACGGCAAATGTCTGCTCTGACGCGAAGGTCATGGGCCCGACAGAAGGATGATCCGCGATCGTTCGATACGAGTGCGCAGACGAGAACGGTCCGCGGGCAATGAGCGTTGTCTATGCCCGATCAAAAGCTCGCAGAAGGTTTCCCAAGGGCGCATTTTCCCGAAGAGCTACAAAGAGACAGGTATGAGTAGGGTCTTCATTACCGGTTCGACAGATGGTCTTGGACTTGCCGCAGCACACCGGCTTATTTCTGAAGGGCACCAAGTCGTCCTCCATGCTCGGTCGCCAGCCAGAGCAGCATTTGTTGCGGCCTTGCCATCCAATGCCTTCGGCATGGTGATAGGCGACCTGAGCAGCGCCGAGGAGGTTCGCTCGATCGCGCTGCAGGTCAATGCACTTGGCCGAATGGACGCAGTCATTCACAACGCGGCCGTCTACCTCGAGCCCAGCCGTGGCAAAACGCCTGAGGGACATGCAAAAACACTGGCGGTAAACGTACTTGCGCCCTACATTTTAACCCACCTGATCGAACGCCCCCGCCGCCTCATCTATGTCGGTAGTGGGATGCATCGTGGCGGTGGCGCCTCGCTTGATGACCTCGATTGGAAGGAGCGTCCCTGGGACCCGGTCCAAGCCTACTCCGAGAGCAAGCTGTATCTCGCGACGATTTCGACCGCTGTCGCGCGAACCTGGCCGGATGTTGTCAGCAACACCGTCGATCCTGGCTGGGTTCCAACGAAGATGGGCGGCGCCGAGGCTTCTGGTGATCTCGAGATGGGGCATCGAACGCAGACATGGCTCGCCTTGAGCGACGATCTGAATGCCAAGCTCAGCGGCTATTACTGGTATCATTTCCAGAGACAGACGACAGCTCCGGAGGTTACCGACCCGCATTTCCAATCGGCCCTCATTCACAAGCTGACCGGTCTTACAGGCGTTCCGCTTTTTTAGGATTTTAGCTGCCGGCATACTTTGGAAAGGAAACGCCGTGCGGAGAGATTCCCTTTCACATCGGTGACATGTCGCTCCGATCGCATACTTGCGCGGAAAGTTCGAATTCATCATCGCTTCCCTTCACATTGCATTCGGTCGCGCTTTTGCCGTGTCGCTGTTCTGCTTTGCACCGAACAGTGACGGTTTGCTCAAGCGTCGATTTCGATTGACATCGTGCACCCTTCGTGTATTGTTCGATTAATGAACGTTTTTGTTCTAATAGCGAACCGAAGGAGATTTAATGGAACCGCGCGTTAGTAAGTTGGGACATGTAGGCCTGACGGTTCGAGATGTTGACCGGACTGTCGAATTCTATACGAAGTATCTCGGAATGCGCCTGACGGAGAAGTTCGTTTATCCAGCCGACCGTCTCGGTCACGGCGTCGCTGTTGCAGAGGGCGCCTTTGTACGCTGTGACGTCACGCACCACGAACTCTCTATCTTCCGTATGCGTGAAGACATCCTTGCGAAGGACTCTCCGAACGCGCCGCGGTACGGATTCGGTCTCCATCACATCGCCTTCGAACTCGACACCCCCGAGGCGCTTCTAGCACTGCTGAAGAAAATGACTGATGGTGGCGTCGAGATCGTCAACAGCCGAAAAGGCGGCCCGGGCAATCAACCGCGATTCTACGCTCGCGATCCCGACGGCAATCTGCTGGAATTTTATTGGGGCATCGACAAGATCGGCTGGCAGGGTGTTCCACGCGAGTACGATCCGATCGAAGAGATTGATCTGCTCTCATTCGACTTCGACGCCTATGAACAGACCCGTGAGGCTGACGCAAAGGCTGCTTCTACTACCAAGACACAGGCCGCCCGCTCGGTCGCATGAGCAATTCTGGGAAATCGCAGAATCTGCGATTTCCCTACTTTCGGCGTTTTCCCCTACCCCGGCTCCGTGTCGAATCTTCATCCCTCACCGCTCCATCCGGAAGTTATCTGGCCTTAAGCGCTACCATCACCGCTACGAGCGTCAGGATGACGTCGAACGATAACCCACCACATCGATCTGCCGTCCTTAACAGGACCTGTGCGTCCGCGAAGTAAGCGCGCGGCACTGACCTTCACCCAGTCGAAAGCGATTGCGGCCTTTCCGGGAACTTCAGGTCGGGATCTTTGGCGCTATTGGGTGTCAAGGCGATCGCCAATTCTTCATCCCGATTGAATCATTTTCGCCGCCTTTTCAGCGATCATCACGGTCGCGGCATTTGTGTTGCCGCGCAGGATCGTGGGCATGATCGAGCTATCAACCACCCGCAGCCCGGCTACCCCGCGGACACGCAGCTGCGGATCGAGAACTGCACCGTCATCTCCGCCCATCTGACATGTGCCGACAGGATGAAGCATCGGAACGAGCTTCTCCCGTGCAAAGGCGTCAAGATCGGCGTCACTTGTTTTATCAGCCGATGGTTCGACAGGGTTGGCGCCAATTTTCTGGAAAACTCCAGCGCTGAGTATATCCCGAACTATTCTCAGTCCTGCACGAATTGCTGACCGATCATATTCCGTGTCGAGCGCGGCCATCTGAATCTTAGGCGCGGCCAGAGGGTCTGGACTGGAGGCATGAACATAGCCTCTGGACTCTGGTTTAAGATGGTACGAATTGAACGTTATTCCAGGAAAGGGATGGGCGATCATCCCATCCCGCGAAAACCCTAGTGCCGACCATGAATTGACCGTGATTTCGATGTCCGGCGCAGGTAGCTCGGCACTGCTTTTGGTAAAACCGCCTACAAAGGTATTCGTCCAGGCCAAGGGCCCGCTCTTCGTCGTGACATATTGGCCAAAAATGGCAGCCTTACGAAAGATGCTGTGGCCGATCCGATTGAGCGAATAATCGGCTTGATCAACCTTGTAGATCGACTTGGTTCCGAAATGCTCTTGCAGATTGGCTCCGACACGCGGTGAATCTACGACGAGGTCGATCCCCAGCTGCCGCAAGTGATCGCCGCGTCCAATGCCCGAAAGCTCAAGCAAGTGCGGCGAATTGAAGACGCCGCCGCAAAGGATCACTTCCTTGGCTGCCGCCAGGTATTGCACGCGGCCGGCGACCGTATAGTGGACCCCTACGGCCTTTCCATCTTTGATCTCGATCCGGGTAACGCGTGCATTCGTGATGATCCTCAGGTTCTCGCGGCGACGTGCCGGGTCGAGGTAAGCCCGCGCGCTGCTATGTCGCTTGTTCTTGCGGGTCGATGTTTGGAACCGGCCGAATCCCTCCTGGACTCGCCCGTTGAAGTCCGGGGTCTGTGGTAGGCCACGTTCCTCGGTAGCAGCAATGAAGGTATTGCTCAGTAGATCACCAGGCCCGTCGGAGACCCACATCGGCCCACCAACCCCATGGAAATCGTCTGCACCCCGCTCCTGATGCTCAGCCAACTTGAAATACGGCAATACATCGTCATACCCCCAGCCAATGCAGCCAGCGGCTTTCCATTCGTCATAGTCAGCCCGGTTTCCCCGAACGTAGAGCGACGCATTGATAGCGCCGGATCCCCCGATTACCTTTCCACGTGGCTGAAAGACGCGCCTGTCGCCGATGCCTTTGATCGGTTCGCTCTCATACATCCAGTTGAGCTTCGGATTGGTGATCAGCATTTGCATGCCGAACGGTAGATTGATCCAAGGATTGTGGTCGTTGGGTCCCGCTTCGAGGAGAGCAACGCGCAATTTGCCCGATTCACTGAGCCTCGCTGCCAGAACGCAACCAGCCGTCCCTGCACCAACAATGATAATGTCCGCTGTCGCATTTACGTCTGCTAGTACCGCCATCTGATAAACCACTTCTCCGACCATGCAAATCGTTATCCGTAGCTCTGCGAGAGAGCCTTCTTTCACGCAGCCTGTTACTCAACCCCGCCGAGGCAGACGTATTTGAGCTCGGTGAATTCCTCGAGACCGTATTTGGAGCCTTCGCGACCGAGACCGGAGAGCTTTACTCCGCCGAAAGGTGCCTCCGCGGTCGAAATCAACCCTGTATTGACCCCGACCATTCCATATTCCAAGGCTTCCGCGACACGGAAAACCCGAGCGAGATCTTTGGCGTAGAAGTAGGATGCGAGTCCAAAGTCGGTGTTGTTGGCCTGGGCAATCACATCAGCCTCGTCATAAAAGCGGAAAAGCGGTGCCACAGGACCGAAGGTTTCCTCTTTTGCCACGGCCATCTGAGGAGTGACGTCGGCAATGACAGTTGCTTCGTAGAAGAGTCCACCCAGGCTATGGCGCCGGCCGCCAGCCAGGATGCGCCCACCCTTCGACGTAATATCTGCAACGTGTTCTTCGACTTTGGCCAGCGCTGACTCATCGATCAGGGGGCCGAGGTTGATGCCCTCGTTGAAGCCGTTTCCGGTCTTGAGCTTGCCGACGGCGGCAGCCAGCTTTTGCGCGAAGGCTTCGTATACGCCTTCCTGGACGTAAAGGCGATTTGCACAAACGCAGGTCTGGCCGTTATTGCGAAACTTGGCAATCAGCGCACCCTCGACGGCGGCATCCAGGTCGGCGTCGTCAAACACAATGAATGGCGCGTTGCCGCCGAGCTCAAGTCCGAGCTTTTTGATGGTCGGAGCGCTCTGCTTGTAGAGCTCCGCACCGACTTCTGTCGATCCGGTGAAGGTCAACTTGCGTACGATCGGGTTGGAGGTCATCTCCGCCCCTATCTGCCGCGCAGACCCGGTAATGACCGAATAGAGCCCTTTTGGCAGGCCTGCTCGTTCGGCGAGTACTGCAAGCGCGATTGCCGAGAACGGCGTCTGTGCAGCGGGTTTAAGAACCATAGCACAGCCCGCAGCGAGTGCGGGCCCGGCCTTTCGGGTGATCATCGCATTCGGAAAATTCCACGGCGTGATCGCGGCTACCACACCGATCGGCTGCTTCATCACGAGAATCCGCTTGTCTCGCTGGTGCCCAGGTATGAGGTCGCCATAGACGCGGCGGGCTTCCTCGGCAAACCACTCAATGAAGCTCGCACCGTAAGCAATCTCGCCCTTTGCCTCCGCCAAGGGCTTTCCCTGCTCGAGAGTGAGAATGTGCGCAAGATCGGCCTGGTTTTCGATCATTAATTCAAACCAGCGGCGCAAGACAGCTGAGCGCTCTTTGGCGGTCCTGGAAGCCCAATCCTTCTGGGCAATAGCGGCAGTCTCGATAGCCTTTTTTGTTTCGGCAGCTCCGAGGTTCGGCACGTAGCCGATGACTTCGCCCGTCGCTGGATTTGTTACCGCAATCGCATTGGATCGATCGGCGTCGATCCACGTGTCGCCTACAAGCGCGGCTTCGCGAAAAAGAGTAGGGTCTTTCAACGTCATGGCGTCCTGCCTCCTCATAGGCGGCTTGCGAATACGGACCAGGGGGCCCTCATCCAGCAAGGTTTGTTGAATTCATCGGGTACCGAAGGTTTATCATTGCAAACGTTAATCCATCAGATTAATGTCCAACAATGTCCGATTATCGTTCTACTTCGTTCGTTATTAGGCACATTATAGCCGTCGGTCAAGGAATCTTCAACAAAGGTATCAAAGGAGAAGCGTATGTCAGAGGGCAAACCCAGGTCAGAGAAATTCGAGCGCGGCCTCGCCACACGGCGGGCTGTACTCGGAGATGCGTATGTCGACAATTCGATCAACCAGGCCGACGAGTTCTCTTGGCCTATTCAGCAACTGACGACCGAATATTGTTGGGATGAGGTTTGGAACCGGCCTGGTCTTGACCGACGCTCCCGATCCCTTCTCAATATCGGCATGATTGCGGCGTTGAACCGCCCACACGAACTGAAGATCCACGTGGGCGGAGCTCTAAATAATGGCCTGTCGAAGGAGGAGATCCGCGAAGCGATCCTTCAGATCGCGATCTATTGTGGGATGCCTGCAGCACTAGACAGCTTTCGTATCGCGCGAGAGGTTTTCAAAGAGCGCGACCTGATCTGAAAGTCTTCGACATATGAATGCGAGTCGCCAGAAATGGGGCTCGCATTCAAACATAGTCGCGCGGCCCAGCTAGTAGACTTCGAGGGGACGCAGAAATCCATCTCCCGCAAGCGTCACGGACGTGAAATTTTCCGGCCTCTCACAGGCCAGGCTCCTGCCCCTCGTGCATTGAGGTTTCCACCTTATCGACGTCCTCTTCGAGCCGTTCAAAAACGACACGCCGTTTCCGCCGATCGAAATTCAGAGACAGCGCGTCGGGTCGGCTATAGTGGCCGATCGGATCGGCGCCGGCCTTCGCACTGATTATGTCTTCAGGTTCGAGATCTGCATAAAGGATGCCTTCCTGGTCCTCAGGAATAACATCGCAAAGCGGCTTTCCGTCAGGCCCAAAGATCATCGCGAAGCCTCCGCCGGGGCCGCTGGTGCGCGTGTTGAGAATGCGTGCCTGCTCCGGCGTTTCGCAAAGAATGTCGAACATCTCCTGGGAAACTGTCGAACTCGGAGCCAGTACAAAACATCCACCCTCAACGGCGTATATTTGGCTTGCGGCGTTGTTGATTTCGGGTCCGAACGAGTAGACAAGATCGCGTGAGTTGCAGAAACTCGGCCAGGACGCAATATGCACCTCCTCACCTTGCGAAAACATTGCCATTTTCGTGAGTGGCTGCAAATGCTCCCAGCAGTTCAAGGCACCCAACCGTCCGAAAGTCGCGTCGACTACTTTTAGGTCTGAACCATCCCCCTCGCCAAACACCATCCGCTCGGCGTGTGTCGGCTTGAGCTTGCGCCGATGCAGGAGAACCCCTCCATCCGGGCCGATGATCGATTGCGCGATGTATCGGCTTCCCCCGGCCTTCTCGGAGTAGCCCATGATTAGGGTTGTCTTGGCTTTCGCAGCGATATCCCTCAATCTCTTCATTTCGGAAGACTCGACCGCCAGGCTTTCCTGATGGTAGCGAGGAATGAACTTCGACCAATGGATGGGCGGCATAAGCCAGATGAACCACGGGTAGCCCGAAAGAAAGGTTTCCGGAAAAGCTACGAGCTCGGCACCCGCTTCAGCAGCCTTTGTGATCAGCGCCTCGGCCTTGTCAATACTGGCCGACAGGTTCATGTAAACCGGAGCAGCTTGAATCGCCGCAACGCGGATTTTCAGCATCGCTTCTTCCTCCTCTGAATACCGGTGGCTGCTGTCAAATCTCATTTATCTCTTCGGAAGTGCCTTTTCCCGATCGTTCAGCAATAATTCCGAGCGTTTCTGACGAATGCTCTCGTGTAGACATCGTCTTCGTGAACATCGCTTTTCAGCACGCTTCGCGGCGAACGAAGGAAGTGCTTACGAAAGGAGCGGCTGAAGTGGGACAGATCCTTGAAGCCATGGCTGAAAGCTGCATCGGTGACATCGCGGCACCTACCGTCGGCTAATGCCCGGTAACTTGCTTCCATCCTCTGTACCTGAAGCCATCGCATAAACGTCGTCTTTTCGTCGGCAAAAAGCCTGTAAAGCGATCGGGGCGATAGACCGACTGCCAGTGACACTTGCTCGATACTCAGGTCCGGCTCGTGCAGATGCCTTGTCATGAAGCGCTTGGCAGCCTCCAGCCGGCCTATGTCGCTAGATATGACGGGCGAGCGGCTGAGAGTGGCAAAGAAGGCCGTCAACAGTTGGAGCAGGGTCTGATAAATCGTCGCCTGATCGACCTTGTCGATTGTCTCAAGGGCCCCGGCTTCCGAAACGAGGGCTCGCAAGACCGCTCCGATTCCCTCGCGCCCATTCATTGGGATCCAAGCGCATGCATCTGGATCTAAGAACGCGGCATCGAACGCAGTGACAGGGATGCGGACTGTAACGAAGCTAGCGGGAAGAGAGAAGCTCATTCGATAGGGGTCGCGCATGCCAAGGAGAATCATGTCGCCGCGGTTGACGGTAATTTGCCTGTCGATCAGCTCAAAAACAGTCGACCCGCCCTGGGCAAGATGGAGGAGGAAATGGCTTTCACCACCAAGCCTAATTTCGCGATGGCCACGGCGATAGACAGCGGGGCCCGCCGAGACGCTTGTGATCTGACCGGCCGCTAGATCATTGACGTATATCTGGCCACTGAAGGCGTCAAGCCTGACGGGAAAGCAATGACAGGAACAATGATAGCGTCCGATCAATTCGGCCCAGTAGGCGAGCCGGTCCACTGGCGATTCCGCGACGGTTGTATAACCGAAACCCATCATCACCTCACATGAGAAACCAGCGCCGGCGCGAGAAATCGCTCGGCGACTTGCAATATTCACTATATTCGAACTTACATGTTCGTATACCGGAATGCAACAGCTATCATTTTTTGGAGAAAGCGGGCATACCCTGGTGGCCCCTAGTTCTTGATGTTCGACTATAGAAACGATAGGTTCGATATTGGAGACATAGAGCCCTCAAGAAAACGAAAGAGAGCACAGCAATGACTCAAAATTCCAGGTCAACATTGCGCCTGATCATTCCGCAGTGGCAAGGCGGAAACGTCCATGAATATTACCTCGGGCCGCAATTGCTTGCATGGCTTGCACCAGCCTCTAAGGGGCCGACGGAAACAGTTCCGGTCCCCGAACCTCAAGAGGGCGAAACCCTCGAGGTGGAGGACGGCCTTATTGCAAGAGCCGCCGTTGTCAGACAGGCAAAAGCCACCCGCGAACTGATCGAAAAACACCAGCCCGAGCGCATCATCGCTCTCGGCGGCGACTGCCTGATCGACCTGGCTCCGATGGCCTATCTGAACAAGCGGTATGATGGCAATCTCGGCGTGCTCTGGGTCGATGCCCACCCGGACGTTCTCACCCCAAAAGACTTCGCGCAGGGTAATGCGCAGGTGCTCGGCGCCCTGCTCGGGAATGGAGACCCGGAATTCGTCGGAGAGGTAGACGTTCCCATCAAACCGGAAAACGTCATGTATGCGGGCCTTGATGAATGGTCGCCGGTCGAGGACGAGTTTATTCAGAGCCGCAAGCTGCGGCGCGCGGGTTCGGCCGAAATAGCCAAATCGTCCGCCTCCGTGATTGAATGGATCAAGAGCCGAAATATTCGCCACCTCGCGGTTCATTTTGACGTCGACGTTCTTGACCCGGCGACGTTCGGACCGATCCTCTTCAACAACCCGGCGAGCGACAAGAGTGCCCTTGAAGGCGTCCCGCGAGGGCACCTGCGACCTGCAGACGTCGTACGGCTCCTGCGCGACGTCGCCGATAATTGTGACATTGTCGGGCTTGCGATCGCGGAATACATCCCCTGGGAGGCAATCGAGACGCAGAAACTGCTGCGACAGCTCCCCTTGTTTTCAGAATAAAAGCTGATTGAACCTTCCTGGGTGGCCGCTCAAACTTGCCAAAAGGCCGCCCAACGACTATGATCGATAATCGGTCTTATAAGTCCGATTATAGATCATATCTTCGATGATTGTTCTATCGAGGTTTGGAGGAAGAAGTTGCAAAACGCACTAGGTCTGGTTCCTGTTCTCTATCGTAAGAACGGGCTTGCCGCAGAAACCATGAGCCACTACTGGCGGGATGTTCACGGCGTATTCGTCGCCAAGCATTTCGGCCCGAGCAGTTACCGGCAACTGCATTTCGGTGCATACAAGTCAAGCGAATGGCCGAATGCGACGGCAGATCGCAACCTCAGCGAAGAAAGACAGGTCGCGGGGATTGCGGAATTCATGTTTCCGGACGTCGACCGAAAACGCAATTGGGAAATCTCAAGTGGACCATTTGCGGACTCTGATGACTCGAATGTGTTTCGCCGATCTGCCGCATATACTGTTTCGCCAGCCGGCTTCGAACTTGTCAAGAGTGATGGCGATCAGAAGGAATACGACGAAAGCGGGCTCCGGATCGTAGCAATGCTCCAGGCCTGGGCTCCCGGCCCTCACTTTCATGGCTTCGTCCGCGACCAGCTTGCTCCCTTCTTTGCAAGATCATCCGGCATATCCCGCGTGCAGGTTATCAACCTGGATCCATACGAGACACCTGATTGGCTGGAGAGCCAGCCTGGCGGCGCCGATCGTTCGCTCAAGACCGACGAACAGCATCATGCGATTTTGGAGGTCGTCTTCGTCGGCGAGGAAGCGAAGAAGTCCTTTTTCGAGAACGACTTCAGTCAGATCGAGAAGAGCTTCGGCGAGCGGGTCAAGGCGGTTCACGCCTATAGCGTCATTGGGACCTACACTCTGATCGCCGACTCTAAGGTCACCTTGTCGGGATGGCTTGGCACCAATAGCGCCAGGATTGTCCATGACGTCGGCGCAAAGAACATTTCGGTGGAACTTGCCGAATACAACAAGTCCTTCAAATAAATTGTAGGGGGCATCGGCTGAGATGCCCCCTACACAAATGCCCTTCTTAGCCTAAAATCTTTTGGTCTTACCGCCGGCCAAGCTTCTGAATTGTAGCGACCAGATCTCTGTCAGGCTTGCTGTAATGCCAACGCCGGCCAGGCTTGAACCCCGTCATTTCTTTTAACCGCACCTGCATTTCTGCAAATGCGATCGCTGTCCCGATGAAGTCAACGACAGTCGCGCCATCTACGTCCGTGAGCCCGTTGCTGGCGATTACCTCGGCCAAAATCCCCTCGCCACAGATGATCGCGTCTGCGCCCTTATCGACGGCGCGACGCGCCGTGGCGGTGAAGCGCTTCAGGAATTCCGACGGATCCGAAAAAAGGCAGTTGAGTTCATCGTCGGTGAGTTTCGGATCGATAACTTCCCAGGACGATAGCCGCGAGGAAAGGCGATACTGCTCGATGTTTGAGTTGACGAGATGAACGGTCTGTTCGGACGGCGCGATCAGCCCAATCCGGTCGGCGATCGTACAGGACACGAGAAAGCTCGCTTCCATCGCGGAAATGACCGGGATATCGACCAAGGAGCGCGCTTCGCGCAGTCCGGGATCGGTGCTGGAGCCGATTACCATGGCATCATAGCCCTCCGCCTCGGCTTGGAGTGCAGCATCAATGAAGATCGACTTGACGACCTGATGAAACACATAGGGAAAGCCCGAGACCCGGGAGGGCTGTAGTTCGCCCCAGGTACCCGGCTTCGCCCCGAAAAGCTTAACCTCGGTGCCGGGGTTCGCAATTCGCTTGAAATGGGCTTGCAGCGCATTGCTGTAATCGACCGCGCGCGTCATTTCGACGGCTGATTGGTACCAGATCTTCATCATGCCTCCTCGTGACAACAAAATCCCCCGCGAACGGTACGCGGGGGAAGGTATTCTTTTAAGCCTTGCTGATGCTTTGCCGATACCTGTCGATCAGCACCGCCACGATGATCACGAGGCCCTTGATGATGTACTGCCAGATTTCCGACACGCCGACGAGGATGAGACCGTTTGACAAAACAGCGATCATCAGCGCGCCGACCAACGCGCCCCAGATCGATCCGATACCACCAGCAAAGGAGATACCGCCCAGAATAACCGCCGCGATCGCGTCGAGCTCGTAGCCCTGACCGAGTTGCGATCCATTTGCCGCAAGCAGGCGAGATGCCGCCATGAGACCGCCCAGGGCGGCAAGCCCCCCTGAAATCATGTAGACGGAAAACAGGAGCCACGGCACCTTCAAACCGCTGACATGCGCCGCCTTCGGGCTGCCCCCGACCGCATAGATGTGCATCCCGAAGACAGTGCGTCGTAGAACGAACCACGAGACCAAAATGACGGCAAAAGCGATTATGACTAGGTACGGAACGCCAAGGACGTTGCCGTTTCCAATAAACGCGAAAGACAGTTTCGCGTTGAAGATGGTCTGATCGTCGCCAAGTAGGCGTGCCAGGCCCCGCAAGGCCGTCAGGGAGCCCAGCGTCACGATGAAAGGAGGAAGGCCCACCCTGGCCACCAGGAGACCGTTCAGCCCGCCTGCAGCGACGCCGGTCAAAAGTCCGAAGGGAATGGCGAGAAGTTCGAGCTCCGGATTGAGGGACGTGATCAGCGTGACCATTGCCGCCAGAGCCACGATCGCGCCGACCGCCAGGTCGATGCCGCCGGTCAGGATGACAAAAGTCATCCCGGCAGCGAGCACCGTGTTGACCGAGGCCTGCTGAAGGACGATCGAGAGATTTCCGAATGTCATGAAACGATCAGTGACGAGCGCAAATCCCACACAGATCAGGATAAGCACAGGCAGCATCCCGAGGGGTTGAAGATACTCCGAGACCGGGCGGCGTGTGGTTTTCCATTCGCCAGAATTTTCCGTAACTGAGCTCATTGATTGCTTCCTCCTTCCGGCACTGACGATATGATCGACATAATTTCCTCCTGAGACGCACGCTTCGCGGCTGTTTGTGTAAGTTCGCCGGCAAAGCGGCCGTCACGCATCACGATCAGCCGGTCACATACGCCGATCAACTCCGGCATTTCGCTCGAAATGACCACGACCGTTGCTCCTGATTGAGCGAGCTCGTCTATAAGCTTGTAGATTTCGATTTTGGCGCCGATATCAACGCCGCGCGTTGGCTCATCAAGGAGCAGCACTTTCGGGCTAAGTTCCAAGAGACGCGCCAAAAGTGCCTTTTGCTGGTTACCACCCGACAGCTTTCCGACGGGAACAAAGTCGCCGGCCGCCTTGATCTTAAGACGGTCGAACGAGGTCTTGGATCTGATCTTGGCTCTCTTGCGGTTGAGAACACCGAAGCGCGCGTCGCGTGCCGCGACGTTGACGTTGATGTTGTCGCGCACGCTCATCTCGAGGAACAGTCCAAGCCCCTTGCGATCTTCGGTGAGGTACACCATCCCGGAGTTCATTGCGTCCACGGCGTTCGAACCTCGCACGACCTTACCTTCGATACGAACACTTCCTCGCGTCTTTGGATCGATCAACGCGATCAATCGCGCGAGCTCCGTCCGTCCTGAGCCGACAAGTCCCGCTATCCCGACGACTTCGCCCTTCCGAGCGTTAAAGCTGCAACCATGAACAACCTTGTCGTCCGCCAGATCTTCCACCTCGAAAACGATCGGAGCATCGGCGAAATTGATCTTGTGTTCCTTGTGATAGAAGGAAGCGAGATCGCGACCGACCATCATGCGCACGAGCTTGTCAGGATTGAGCTCATTGCGTGTGATTGTTCCGACGGATTTGCCGTCGCGCAAGACGCTGACACGATCGGCCAACGCGTAGATTTCGTTCATTCTGTGTGAGATATAGATGATCGCCATCCCATCCGAACGGAGCTGGGTGATAACCTCGAACAGGCGTTCGGTCTCGCGCTCAGACAGAGAGGTTGTCGGCTCATCCATGATGAGGATGCGGCTGCGCGCAAGGAGGGCCTTGGCGATTTCGACGATTTGGCGGTGGGCAAGGGAAAGACCTCCGACCAACGCATCGGGCCGGAAAGGCGCCGACAAGCGCGCCAACACGTCCGCTGCCTGTGCGCGCATCGCTGAACGATCGATCAGATAGTTCCGACGCAGCTCACTTCCCAGGAAAAGGTTTTCGAACACGGTAAGATTTTCGGCGAGCGCGAGTTCCTGATGGATCGTGGCAATTCCGAGCTGCTTAGCCTCGCGCGGCCCGGCAAAGCTGACTGGTCCGTCCTCGAAAACGATCTCGCCAGTTCCGTCGGGCTTGAAGAGACCAGACAGGATGTTGATGAGGGTCGACTTACCCGCGCCGTTCTCGCCCATCAGGGCATGCACCTCTCCGGGGTAGACAGCGAGCTGGACATCGCTCAGCGCTTTCAAGGCTCCCCAGCTTTTCGAGATGCCCTTCATCTGCAGGATCGGTCGTCGATTACTATCGCCGATGTCCATAACTCTCTCCTCCAAGCTGCTTGCACTATTCCTCATGCGGTCGCTTCACTTCCTCCTCAGATGCGCGGCGAAATACCTGCGGTGCATGGCACTCGATCTGAAACTTCCTCTCCGCCGCTGCCGGCGAACCCGATTGGGCTCAATGATTTCGCTATCTGAACGCTTAAGTTCTCATATCGAACTTTTTGGCCTCGGTCAAATCAATACTGCGTGCACATGCCTCACCTGTCATTGTGAGACAAATTTTTGGCAGCGAGCGCCGAGCGGCGCCGATGAATATGCGGCACACAAGGCTCAGCAACCCAGTTTGCAACAAAACCGCTAAAAGCGCAGGCGCGCCAGAGGAGAACTTCTATGTATAGAATATCTGTGGACACAGGTGGCACCTTCACTGACGTTGTGGTGACGGACAAAGAAGGACGCCTTTTCATCGGAAAGGCACTGACCACACCCGAGCGCAGCTTCAAGGGTCTGTCCGCCGCTATTTCAAATGCTGCGGATCAGATCGGAATCAGCTTCGACGACCTGATCTCCCGGACTACGTTGCTGGTTTATGGCACCACGAGAGCGACGAACGCGATCGTTGAGCGCAAAACAGCCAAGACAGCACTGCTCGTCACCGCCGGCTTTCCCGACACTCTTATCTACCGGAACGGCGGTAAGCTGAACGCGGCACAGATCAACGCCGTTATCCCCCCACCTTATATCCCGCGCCGGATGACCTTCCAAGTTCCCGAGCGTATCAATGCGGAGGGCGGAATCGAAACTCCGCTCGACGTTCAGGCGACACGCGAGATTCTGCGCACGCTGCGTCGCCAGGAGATCGAAGCCGTTGCGGTGAGCCTGATATGGTCGATCGCGAACCCGGTTCATGAGCAGACGGTCGGCAAGTTGATCGAGGAAGAACTGCCGGGCGTGCCTTACACGCTGTCCTCTTCGCTCAATCCGATCATTCGCGAATATCCGCGCACCTCGTCCACCGCGATCGATGCTTCCTTGAAGCCCCTGATGCAGACCCATCTCGGTGATATCCGCAGCGACATCATGGCATCCGGCTTTAGAGGTGAACTGCTGGTCAGTGCTTCGTCGGGCGGCGTGATGCACATCGACGATATGGCCCAGAAGCCGATTTACATGGCGAAGTCTGGTCCTGCCATGGCGCCACTGGCCGGCATCGCCTACACCAAGGCCGAAGGAATGAACGATGACGTGATCATCGTCGATACCGGCGGCACGACCTTCGACGTCAGCCTCATTCGCGCGGGAACCATCAAATATACACGCGATACCTGGCTGGGAGCACCGCTGATCGGCACGCTGCTTGGAATGGCGACCGTTGACATTCGAAGCGTCGGCGCGGGCGGAGGTTCTATCGCCTGGATAGACTCTGGTGGACTCCTGCGGGTTGGCCCGCGTAGCGCCGGTTCAGTCCCGGGGCCTGCTTGCTATGGCAGAGGCGGAACAGAGGCCACCGTGACGGACTCGGCGGTCGCACTGGGTTATATAGACCCGGACCGGTTCCTGGGTGGCCGAATGAAGCTCGACAAGGACGCCGCGGTTGCGGCGATCTCGCCAATCGCCCGTAGTATCGGCAAGTCCGTCGAAGAAACAGCGGCGGCAATCCTCAAGCTGGCCAGCGAGACGATGATCAAGGCTATTGAGGACATTACCATCAATGACGGGGTGCATCCTGGTGACAGCGTTCTCGTTGCCGGCGGCGGTGCAGCTGGCCTGAACATTCTCTCCATTGCCCGCAGCCTCAACTGCAAATCAGTCATTATTCCGAAGACGGCAGGGGCGATCAGCGCATCCGGCGGCCAGTTCTCCGACGTCGCAATCGACTTTTCAGGCTCGAGCTTCACGTCGACGGCACAGTATGAACGCGAGAGGATCAAGAACGTCCTCGATGATCTTGCTGGCCGCGCCACCAAATTCGAAGCTGAGCTCCGCGAACGCGGTATCTCCAACTTTACGCGTCGCCTTTTCGTCCAAGCTCGGTATGAGCGTCAGCAGTTCGAGATGGAAGTTGAGTTGCCGATCGGTTGGATGGAGAACGCAGATGATCTGGCAACGTTGAGAGGCGTTTTCGACAGCCAATGCAATCGTCTCTACACCTTCTCGCGCCCAGAAGCCCCGATCGAAACGATCACCTGGCGCCTTCGCGTCGTCGCAGGCTTGCCTCAACCGAATATCGCATGGCGCAGGCCCGATACCGCTCACCCCGCCATCCGAAGCACAACTGCTTACTTTGACAACTTCGGCTTCGTGGAAACGACGGTTTTCGATGGAACGACTATTCCGTTGGAGACCACCATTGCCGGACCCGCCATTGTCGAAGAACCGACGACGACAATCGTCATCGATCCGGGCATAGCCGGAAAGCTGTCCAGCAATGGAAACTACATTTTTGAGTTTGGAGCGCACCATGCCTAAGGTCGACGACACTCCGAAATTTGACCCGGTGCTTCTTGCGGTCATGGCCAATCGCATTGACGCGATCGTCCGCGAAATGACCAGCACGGTCGTGCTTACTGCGTGCTCTAGCGTGATCGGCATGGCACGAGACTTTTCCTGCGCCATTCTAACGGCTGATCATCAGATCCTCAGCGCCGCCGAGGGCCTGCCAGTGCACGTGTTCGGTGGGAATCTGCAGAGCGAAAAGCTCGTCGAAATCCACCCCGGTCTGAAGGAAGGGGACGCGTTCATCAACAACGATCCCTACACGGGCAATTCCCACGCCGCAGACCACACGTTCCTCGTGCCGGTCTTCTACGAGGGCCAACATGTTTTCACCACCGCCGTCAAATGCCATCAGGCTGACTGCGGCAACAGTGTTCCAACCAGCTATCATGCGTCGGCCCGAGACATTTACGAGGAAGGCGCTCTGATCTTCCCGATGGTGCAGGTCCAAACGGACTACAAGGATAACCAGGACTTCATCCGCATGTGCCGGCGCCGCATCCGTGTGCCGGAGCAGTGGTACGGTGACTACCTCTCGGGTCTTTCGGCGGCACGCGCGGGCGAGCGGGCACTCAAGCAATTCATCGAGCAGTTTGGCTGGGAAAAGGTACGAGCCTTCAATTCTGCCTGGCTGGATTACTCCGAGCGCCGCGCTCTGGCCGCCATTCGAGCACTGCCGGCGGCCGACATCCGACGCGCCGGACGAATCGACGCCATGGGCCACTATCTGCCGGAGGCGATCGACGTAAACGTCCGGGTCAACGTCGACCCCGAAGAAGGCGTAGTCACGATTGATTTGCGTGATAACGTTGATTGCTTAGACAACGGTCTCAATCAGACTGAGGCAACGATCACGGCTATGGCGGTCACCGGGGTGATCAATTGCCTCGGCGAGGACCTTCCGCTCAACAGCGGAGCATTTCGGCGGATCAAATTGCTCCTGCGAGAGAACTGCTTAGTAGGCTTGCCCGAATTCCCTCACAGTTGCTCGGTGGCAACCACAATCGTCGGCGACGTTGTCTGCAACGCAATTCAGCTTGCGTTCACCGAACTTGGATTCGGCTACGGTGTCGCCGAAGGCAGCGTGTGCATGCCGGTGTCCATCGCGGTGATCTCTGGAAAGGATTTCCGAAAGCAGGACGCCGACTACGTCACTCAGCTGTTCCTGCTAGGCGGCGGGGGGCCTGCGGGGCCTCACGGAGACGGCCTGAATTACTACATCGATCCGGCCGGTGCAGGCCTTTGCTATCGCGACAGCGTCGAGATCGACGAACAGCGCTGCCCAATCCTCGTCAAGTCCATGCAACTTGTTCCAGGCTCTGCGGGAGCCGGGATGTGGCGTGGCGGGCTTGCTACGCGCGTCGAGTTCGGCCCACGGGCTGGGTCCATGACGGTCATCACAGATACGAACGGAACGGCGACCGTGCCTCGGGGAGCTCACGGCGGTCAGAACGGTGGTCTCGGCTTGAACACACGTCATCGCGGCGAGGAAACACTGGAAACCTTCAGCGGGCATGTATCCACGACCCTTCAGTCGGGCGAAACAGTCGTCGGACTTGATGCAGGCGGCGGTGGCTATGGCGACCCCCGGTCACGTCCGGCCGAACTCGTTCTTGAAGACGTACGCGAATGCTACGAGACGTTGGAAAGAGCCCGCGATGTCTATCGTGTCATACTTGTTCTGAATGAGCATGGCGAGGCGGTCGGCATCGACAAGCAGGCGACCGAGAGAGCCCGCGCAGCGTAGCGATCGTCAGACGCGAATAATGGTCAGCAGCGATCTGTGCGGAAGTATTCCTCACTGTCGCTGCTTATCGCACTAAGAGTTTTCGATCATCGTTTCGGAGCAAAGAAATGGTATCTCAATCATCTCGAAAGCGAATTGCCATCCTTGACGACTATCAGGCGGCAGCACTCAAGTCGGCCGACTGGACGTCCTTGGCAGAGCGCGCGGACATCGAAGTGTTCAGGGACAACGTGAAGGATCCGGTCAAGCTGGTGGAGCGTTTGTCGGAGTTCGAAATCATCTGCGTCATGCGCGAACGCACCCTGTTTCCCCGCGACGTGCTGTCGCGGCTGTCAAAGCTCGAATTGATTGCTTCGACGGCTGTGCGAAACGCCGCCATTGACATGGAAGCTGCATCCGATCTCGGCATTGCCGTTGCCTGGACGGATGGACTGCCATATGGCACGACAGAACTGACGTGGGGTCTTATTCTCAGCGCCATCCGTCGCATTCCACAGGAAACCGCATCGCTCAGAGCGGGCGGCTGGCAGACATCCGTCGGCCAGGACATTCACGGAAGAACGCTCGGAATCGTCGGCCTTGGCAACTTCGGCAAGGCCGTCGCAAAGGTGGGGCAAGCATTCGGTATGAATGTCATCGCCTGGAGCGCCAACCTGGACCCGGACGCCGCGGAAGCAATCGGGGTACGCGCCGTCCGCAAGAACGAGCTCTTCTCCCAGTCAGATGTCATCAGCATCCATATGGTGCTCAGCGAACGCTCGCGGGGGATTGTCGGCCGCACTGAATTGCAGATGATGAAGCCTTCCGCCTGGCTTATCAACACGTCCCGGGGTCCTTTGATCGACGAGGCAGCACTGATTGAGGTATTACGAGCCAATGCGATCGCCGGTGCGGCCCTCGATACCTACTCGGAGGAGCCACTTCCGATAGACCATCCCTTCCGGACATTGCAGAACGTCATTGCCACGCCGCATCTCGGCTTCGTGACCGAGGACACCTATCGCACCTTTTACGGACAGACTGTCGAAAATATCGCCGCCTGGCTGGACGGTAAGCCCACTCGAACGGCCTTGTCAGCGCGCGCTCGCTAAAATGCAGGTGGGCCACCCGATTGAGATGGCCCACCAAATTATCCGGCAGAAGATCAGGAACGTTTCAGCCGTTTACCAGCCTTTATATTCCTTGATCTTTTCCTTCGTAACGAGCACCGGCGCCAGCTTGCGGATCGGGTCCGAAGGCGTCTTTCCGTCGAGGATGGAAATTGCAAGTTCGCCGGCTTCCTTGCCAATCGCGCGGGGGCTCTGAGCAGCTGTGGCCACAATCATCTTGTCGTCACTTGCCATTTCTTCCTGGATTGCCGGCGAACCGTCGACGGTCGTAATCACGAGGTTGCGATTGGCCTGGGTCGCGGCAATACGAGCGCCGATAGCCATCTCCTCAGCGATGACGAAGGCACCATCGACCTTGTCAAAACGCTGCAGGAGACCCTGCATAACCTTCAGTCCGCCGTCGCGGATGCCGCCGCCGCTCTGATCGCTCGAAAGGATCTTCATGCCGGGATTTTCGGCGACCACCTTCTTGCAACCGTTGACACGGTCGATGATCGGCTGAATCGGCGGGCCGGGAATGATGACGATGTCGCCTTTGCCGCCTAGCCGGGAAGCAAGCTCCTTACAGGCCGTTTCGCCAGCGATCACATTGTCGGTCGCAACGCCGGCGTCGATGCCATCAGCGAGCGAGTCCGCGCCAACCACGACGATGCCCGCAGCTTTTGCACGCGCAATCGCGGGTGCAAGGGCTTTCGGGTCAGCGGCGACCAGGACAATGAAATTCATGCCGGCAGAGATGAAGCTGTCGATCTGGTTACTCTGCTTCGTGAGATCGTAGTCGGACGAGACCGTCGAGACCTTTGCATTTGGCGCGACCGCCTTCACTGCATCTTCGACACCCTTGGCGAGGATCACCTGGAAGGGATCGCCGGTGTTATTGACAGCTACGCCAACGCTCTTCAGTTCTGCGGCGCTCGCCGACCCGGTTATTGCAAGCATTGCCAATGCCGAAACCAAGGCTTTCGTTCCCATTTTCATTGTCATTCCTCCGTTGTGAAAGCCAGCGGCTTGTCCGATGGCACATGCGGCCGCCATCCCAACGATGGCGGCAACTGGTTTGAACTCTATGCAGCGGCCCTAGCCCGCTCGGTGGCCTGCCGATCAACTGCAACCGCTTCGCCGAATTCGTCGAAGACAAGCGCTACGCCATAGACGTCACGCGCTCGTTCCGGGGTTTCGTAGCGTTCGCGAACGTCTTCCAGCACGAGCTCGGCTGGCCGGGCTCGCGGATCACCATACCCCCCACCGCCGCTGTCGATACTGACGATGGTCTCGTTGGAGCTCAGGCGGGCTGCGATGTAGCCATCGAATACCTGTTCCGTTTCACCACCGACGAGGCGTGCATTGTAGCCGGCGAAGGCGTCCAGACCGCCGTGCGCTCCTCGCGGGGCGCTTTGTGCACCATTGGTAATGGCCATCACGGTCATGCCGTCTGCTCGCGGACCGAATTCTGCTCGCGTGGCGAGCCCCCCGCGATAAAGACCGGCGCCGGCCGAGCCGGCAACAAGACTCATCGAGCGAACCAGAATCGGGAACCGCTGCTCGTCGATCTCGATGCTATCGCGATAACAAACGCCGGCACCGCCTGGGACGATGTAGTAATTCAGCCCGTCACCCTTGGCAGACGCAGGTCCGCCGCCGCCCATCAGGAAGATCTGATTGACGTAGTCTGCTTCCGCTTTCCGAAAATCCTTTCCTGAAATCACTCCGGTCGAGGCGGGAAGGCAGACATTGCCTTCGGCGACGCCATAGCCATACCCGAGCTCCGTCAGCGCGTGCTGAACGACATTGCCCACTGTATCGGCGATCATCGTCGTTGCCACAGAACAGCTATGAGGGAACTGGGGAATGCCGACAGCGCAATTTTCGCGCAGGAGCACGCGAATTCGCCGGAAGGTGCCGCTATTGAGCGGCAGGTCATCGCCGAGGCAGTTGATCACGCCGGTGATCGCCATCGCGGTTACAGTGGCCTGGGTCTGATTGAGGCCGCTATCCAGGCAATCGACGTTATCGCGGAGATCGACGGTGATGAGTCCTGCGGTGGGATCGACGTCGACGGATGCGTTGACATCCAACCCGTCGGGGAGAAAATCCCCTAGAACGTCGATGCGACCCGAGCGCTTGATCCTGGCCGCGGGAAGCAATTTGATAGCGGCTTCGGCGCGACGTTCGGAATAGTCGAGCCAGGCGGCGTTAAAGGCCTTTACCTTCTCCCATCCGAATTGCTCAACGAATTGCTTGAGTGCCCGCTCGCCGGCGCGTGCCGCCGAAAGACCTGAAAGGTAGTCGCCGTACCACTGCTCCGGCACACGGATGCGACGCCGGCACATGCGGATGAAGTCTTGATTATCCTTATAATCCCGCTGGATCCGGACCATCGGGAAGATCAGCGCGCCTTCCTCGTAAATGTCACGAGCCGGCGCATTATACGTCGTCGGAGCGCTGTTACCGCAATCCGCCTGATGGCATTTCACGACGGTCGTGAAGATATGCTCGCCTTCGTGAAAAACAGGAACCAGGAAGGTGTGGTCAGCCGGATGCGAATTCCCCGTATAGGGGTCGTTGTTGAGAAAAGCATCCCCTTCCCTGCGGTCGGGATGCAGCTCTGCGAGCTTCTCGCCTTGCAGGTTTCCTCCGAATACATGCACAGGAATACCGTCGGCGGCGCTTAGGATTTTGTGGTCTCCAGTCAGGATCGCACACGAAAAGTCACGCGCCATGCCGATCACGCTCGAACAAGCCGTGAGCACAACTGTGCTCGTCATTTCTCGCACAATCGCGTCGATGCGATTGGCCATAACAGCGAGAAGAACGGGATCGAAGCTTTCGACCTGCTTTGCCTCCGTCATTGCGTCCTCCAAAAAAACAAAACTGATGTGTGAGTGTGGAGCAGCCGTTCTCGTTTAAAACTATCGGCCGCAGCAGCGTTCTAACGTGCCATCGGATCCTGTTCTCGCCGGTGGCTGCCAATCAGTGTTCTGTCGCTGCCATCCTCTTCACATCATTCCGAAAGGGCCACATGGCTTCACCGAGATATTCCAACCGCGGATCTCGCCGCTGCGGCTTGGCTGCAATCAACTGGATGCAGACGCAGGGATTGGCGGCTTTCGCGCGAACCCCGCGAGCAATCGCCAGACACCTTCGAGCGATCCAACATCCCGGCTCTATACAAATGCGTCTCCTCCACACATCAGCTGCTTTTGTACGCTCACCGCTGCGAATGAGATGGCGCCCAAACCTTCGGTACAAAGCTGAATGAATCCTCGCCGATGCGCTTGACCTTTCCGAAGGTCGGGAAGTCCGTATGCAAGCCAGCGATCATCTCGCCAGTTGCTGCGGCCGCGGACATCGTGCGCCTACGCGTTGAGACCGCCTGATCGGGATCAACGTCGAACACCACACCGATCTCGGGTGACTTGAACTGCAGGTGTGGTTGATGGACGATATCGCCCCAGATCAACAACGTCTCCGAGCCGGAACGAACCCGATAACCGGAATGGCCAGGCGTGTGGCCTGGCAGATAAATCAGGTCTATCCCGGGCAATATCTCCCCCGCTCGAACCCAGGTGAACTGGTTAAGAACCGGTCGGAGGGTTTGCGTGAACTCGATCTGCTCCTTCAGAAACGAATTCGAGACATAGCCATGATCCTTGAACCAGAACTCACGTTCGGCCTCGTGCGCAATGTACCGCGCATTGGGAAATGCAGATTGCCCCGAAGGCGTTACGGCACCCCCGGCGTGATCAGCATGAAGGTGCGTGAACAGGACATGGGTGATGTCACCGGGATTGAAGCCGAGCTGCGCCATTTCGGCGATCAGCCTTCCTTCGGAGTGACCGACTTCCCCGCCCACGCCGGTATCGACAAGGACTTTGGCGTTTTCACTCGTGATCAAGAAGCAATTGATGGTCACGGCCGAGGTTTCACCACGCAGGCTCTCGGCCTGCAGGCGAGCGACTTCCTCATTCGAAACGCCCGTCAGCAAGTCGGGCGGAAAATCGGTAAAGGTGTCCAGCAGCGACGTCACTCGCCGATCGCCGATCCAAATTGAATGGGTGTTGGACATCTGGCTGGAGGTTGTCACTCGTTCTGCTTCCTCATCACAGTAGCGCGCGGGCTTCCGACTTTGCACTTGTTGAGTTCTATAATTGACCTTCGATGTTCGATATTAGTGCATCTATCAGGCTGCGGTCAAGCCTTTCAATGCAGACCCGTATTTTTGGCCACAGCCGCCGAGAACCATAGGGATGGAGGCCGGAGCCCTTGGCAGCCCGACCTTGTGCCGATGCCGCCGCTTGACCAGCACCCCATAAAATCTCTATAATCGAACACTGATATCCGTTATTAGAACTTCTTCTAGCGGCCGGATCATACTTGAGCGTCTTAGGGAGAACTTATGACAGAACCACGCACTTACCTTGCAGTCTCCGGCTCGCTGAGGCGCGACTCCTTCAACACGGCTGCGCTACGCGCGTTGCAGACGCTCGCCCCGGCGCACGTTTCCATCGAGATTGCCGATATCTCGACGTTCCCACTTTATAATGATGATGCGCGGATCGAAGGTTATCCGGCGAGTGTTGATCGGTTCCGCGATCAGATCGCTCGCGCCGACGCCGTCATCATCGCTACGCCGGAATACAACTTTTCCGTTCCGGGGGTTTTGAAGAATGCGATTGATTGGGCATCACGTCCACCGAGCCAGCCATTTGATGGAAAACCGATCGCAATCCTTGGTGCAAGCACGGGAGCAATTGGAACGGCGCGAGCGCAGTACGACCTTCGCAAGATGATGGTGTACCTTAACGCCTTTCCGCTGAACAAGCCGGAGATCATGATTGGTCAAGCCGCAAGCAGATTCAGCCCGGATCTGCGGCTGACCGATGAAACCACCTGCGATTTCCTGTCTCAAATGCTTTCCGCTCTTGATGCCTGGGTGGCGCGTCTGAAGCAGTAGGGCGGTGTCCAACAGTCTCGGAACCGAGGGCGGCCGAGCGCAACATCCGTGTCTCGTCTCAACAGGTACTGAAAGGAGCGCCTTGATGAAGGCTGTAGTATTAAAGAAGTTTGGCAATCCTCCCGAAATGGCGATCGAAGAGCGATCCAATCCGTCACCGAAAGCGGGCGAAAGCCTCGTGAAGATCAAGACGGCGACGATCAATCAGCTCTCGAATACGATCCGGACCGGTGGCTTCCCAGCCGCCCGGACGCCGCTCATTCTCGGCAACGAAGGCGCCGGCATAATCGAAGAGAGCACTCAGTTCGCAAAGGGAACCCATGTTGCAATCCTTGGGGGGGCCGTTTTGGGCATCACCGAGGATGGGCTGTTCCAAGAATGGATTGCTGTTTCGGACAGCCGCCTTTTTGAAATTCCGAAATCCCTGACTTTCGAGCAGGCCGCGGGCATCACCGTGAACTATCTCACCGCCTATCGGGCATTGACTCGAGTTGGGAATCTGAAGGCCGGCGACCGTATTCTGGTTTCTGGCGGTACGGGGGCGGTCGGGCGCGCAGCAGTTGACGTCGCGCAAGCACTCGCAGCCTCGCCGATCGTACTTGTTTCTTCGCGTGAGAAAGCAGACAGCGCCAGGGCAGCCAGGGACGTCCCGGTCGTAGATCTGTCGGCCGGCGATGCTGTTCAGGCAATCAGGGAAGCCACGGATGGGCGTGGCGCCGATATCGCACTTGATCCAGTCGGAGGCGACGTCTTGGGCAAGATGCTCCTGGCGCTTGGTATGCGCGGGATCGCAATCTCAGTTGGGTCGACTGCCGGACGCAACGCAAATGTCGACGTTCTGGACATGATCATCCACGAGAAGCGTCTTGAAGCCTATAGCCTCCACGCCGAGACCGACGAGAATGTCAGGAAGGCCATGGATGATATCATCAATCTGATCAAAAATGGCCTCATCAAACCATTCGTCGATCGCGTCATACCGTTCTCCTCATTTGAGGAGGGTTATCAGCGTTTGTTGTCTCGCGAGGCACTAGGCTCGGTCGTTCTATCCATCGGATAAGCGGCAACCAGGCGACGCCGTCCGGACCGCTCGGGCCCTATGGGACAAACGCGAGCGGCCGGATTGGCCTTAGAGCTCGGAAAGCAGCTTCCGAGCTGCATCACTCGGCGGCGGGTAGGCGATTGGACTTGCAACAAGCCCAGTTCGGGCTTTCAACGCAACCGCGAGCTCGGCGAACAGGATGGGGGTGCCAATAGCATCGAGCACGGGGACGCCGTCCACCTGTCGCAAGCCATTTTCGGCTGCCATCACAGCGAGAACACCCTCAGCCGGAATAATGACCTGGGCGCCGGCTGCGATTGCGGTCCGGGCGCCGTCGATCAATCTATCCAGATAAGGGCCGGGCGACGACAGATTGGCATCAAGTTCAGCCTCGGGTACGTCGTCGCCAGGGATCAGATGCACACCGCTGACTCGGTCTTTCCATTTGTGGAGCGAGATCGATTTTTCGATGGTCGGCACGGCCATCTTATTCAATGTCACGAACGCGATGCGCGGGGCGGTCATCGAAGCGGCCATGAAGCATGCTTCTGACATCGATACGACCGGGATTCTGCCGAGAGAGCGCAACTCGGGCAGGATCGGCTCACTAAAGGAGGCGATGACAAAAACATCAGCTCCCGCGCGTTCGGCAGCAAGTAGGGATCTGACGAAATGAGGAGTGACGATCGAATGATACATGACCGGCGAGCCGATCACATCGTTCGTATCCAGGTCTCGGCCAAAAGCGCTATCCCGGCTGTTTAGGACAACTTCGGTGCCGGGACTCGCAACTTTCTTGAAATGCTCTGCAAGAGCCTTCTCATAGTGGGGATGATGGGCGAAGTTCAGGGTAGATTGATACCAAATCTTCATTGGAAAATCTCGCGATGGCGAATGTAGCATTTCTGGTGGCAACTGGTGTGGATCTCCGCCTCAAAGCAAACCACCACGGGAGCTCATGAACTCATGGATTCGTCGCTTCAGCAAGTCGCCATGGCGCCCTGGCCGTATTCGTGGCACCGACATCCACCATGACCTTGGCGATAGTCGCTCCCTCAACCCCGAGAAGGGTCGGACGCCCATTGTCGACGAAGGTGTAGCGCGCTTCGATGGGATAGACGTTGAGGTGCGCAACGTGATGACTAAACTCTTCGTCGAGCGCGCCAAACTGTTCGTCAAAGGCGAGACGCTGCTCGAGCCGGTTGGCAAAGACAAGCTCGAGCGCTGCCTGGTATTGATGGGACGGGTCGATATTTTTGCCGAGATCGGCGCCTTCTCCTGCATTGACGTATGTCTGCGGCAGAGTAAGGCGCATTTTCTGGATGGATGGCCAAGCTGCAAGCGCTGTCGCCAGGCGCCATGCATAGGTCCTGAATTGATCGACGCTCAAGCCGGGTCGTTGTTGCATGAGCGCCACGAATCCGAATTTGTGGTCTGACCCATTATGAATGGCGTCCGGATCTCGGTTGACTAAAGTCTTGTTGTTGCCGATGAGGACATCGAACTTGCCTGACGAATGTAGGAAGTTGGTGTCGTCACTGCCCAATATGCCGCCCTCGACGGCCGCATTCGCTTCGGCATCTGCCTCCGATTCAAATACCAACTCGGCGATACCGTCGATGTCGTAGCCGGTCGAGCCGATACTCACGTCCCTTACAGTCGGCCAGATCCCACCGTGGTCGGGGCTAAGGTGCAACTGCCTGTATTGAAACAGCTTCGGTCCGGTTGCGATGAGCGGCCCGTGCACATCCTTCCAATAGGATCTGAACAAAGGGATCGAGACCGAAGGCTTTCGGCGCAGTACGATAAAGAAGGATTTGACGCCGGGAGCGTCTCGCGAACTGAAATCCAATGTCATTTGTGTTTTCCATCCGAACGGCGCGATCGCATTTCCAGGATTGGATCGTGCTGTTGTATTTTCGGTTGTAGATCAGAAGTTCGAGCCGAGGCTCGCCCTCAGGCCGCATTCGCCATAGCGGCCTGAGGGCCCTCCCCGCGCGGCACGGGGAGGCGGGAGGATCAGAAATCGAACTGATCGATATTTTCCTTGGTGTAGATGAAAGGTTTGCCGAGCAGCACGGTGTCCTTGGAGATGAACTTCAACTTGCCAAGACGGCCAGCCTCAACACTTCCGGACGCCGGATCGACCTTGCCGTCGATAAGCATCTTAGCGAGATAGATGGCGCCGTAACCCATATCGAGCGGGTTCCACAGTACCGCTTCCTTAAGAGAGCCGTCCTTGAGATAGGGACGTGCAATCTTCGGGCCGGCAAGTCCGGTGACGGCGACCTTATCCAGCAGACCCAGTTGCTTAACTGCCTCGATTGCGCCTGGAATGGCCGCCGCGGTTGCGCAGATGACGCCCTTGGTCTGTGGGTTCGCCTGAAGGTAGCTCAGCGTCACGTTCTTCGCCTTCTCCACGTCTTCATCGCAAGGAAGCGTGGCGGCGAATTTCATCTTTGGATATTTCTCTGCAGCGTATTTCTTCATCTCCGCGATCCATTGGTTTTGGTTCGGCGCAGTCAGAAGAGCCGTAACAATCAAGAACTCCCCGTCGGTCGTCCCAGCCGCCCGAGACATCTGATCGGCCCAACTGCGACCGATATCTTCGAAGGTTGCCTGGTTGAGGAAGTAGCTTCGCCCGTCAGGACGCGTATCGGCATCCCACGTGATCACCTTGATGCCGGCCTGTTGGGCACGTTGGAGAGACGGGATCAGCGCATCTGGATCGTTAGCCGAAACCGCGATTGCGCTCACGCGGCGGCGAACCCAGCGGTCAATGATGTCGGCTTGTGCCGCGACATTGGCATCTACCGGGCCGTTGAACTCGAGCGTAATGCCGAGTTCCTTGGCCGCATCGGCTCCTCCCCGATTGCACGCGACGAAATAGGGATCCGATGTGAACTTAGGCAACATGCCGATCACGATGTCGCTCGCCGCGAAGGAATGACCTGCGGTGCTTGCCGCTACGGCCGCCCCTGCCGCCGCAACGCCCGCTGTCTGCAAGAAGCGCCGACGGTTCATATTTCCGAATGCATTAGTCATGCTCATTCCCCTTTATTGCCAAGATTGATGAGTCACTTCTCGATGCCGCACCCGTTGGGCACGCCCCATCGCTCGACGCCTGGCTTTCGCAGTGCGCCTGTTCAGTCCAAGGGGTGACTCAGAAACCCCTAGATTAGCTCCGGCCTTTCCGGAAAAACTCGTTCAGAAATACTCCGACGATCAAACAGCAACCAACGGCCACGAGACCGGCGTCGTTGCGAATGCCCGCGAACGCCAGACCATCCTGCAGATAGGTCAGGATAAGAACACCCATGATGGTTCCCGCGATCGTCCCAGATCCGCCCACGATGCGGGTCCCGCCAAGCACGACCATTGCAATGACGGTGAGTTCCAGGCCATACCCCGCGTTGCCGCGCGCAGTGGACGTGCGTGACGTCATGATAAGGCCTGCTACGCCGACGAGAAAACCGGTGAGTGTATAGACGGCGAGCTTGATCCGGTCGGTATTCACCCCGGAGAATTTTGCGGTCAGCTCGTTGTTGCCGATCGCATAAACGTATCTTCCGAAGACGGTACTCGATAGGACTATGCCGGCGGTGATGGCCAGCACGGCAAAGAAGATCAGCTGAACCGGGATGGCGTTGGCAATCCAGCTTTGACCGAAGATCCCGAACCACGCGGGAAAGCGAGACACGGCGTTCGCTTCGGAAACGGCATACGCTATCCCTCTGTACAGCGCGAACGTCCCAAGCGTCACCACAAGTGGATGAAGTCGCAAGGTCGTGATCAGCAGACCGTTGAAGAATCCGCCAAGGGTGCCAACGATCAGGCCGAGAATAATTGCGGCTTCCAGCGGTAGCCCTGCTTGGAAAGAGAACCCTATCGTGACCGATACCAAGGCAAGCAACGCCCCAACCGAGAGGTCGATGCCGCCTGTGATGATGATCATCGTCATGCCCAAGGCAATGATGCCGACTTCACCAAATTGCCGTGTTACGTCGAGAAGGCCGTATACGCTGAAATAGCCCGGGATGATGGCGCTCGTGACGAATAGCTGAACCACAAAGATCACAAAGAGGATCACCGTCTTGTTCAGGAAGTCGAAACCTGGTCCGGCGGCTGGATTTGTCTTGCTGACGCTGATCATGACTGCACCTTCGACATACGCTGGCGGATGCCGTCGAATGTGACGGCGGCGAGAATGAGGCCGCCCAGGACCAGGAGCTCGAAAGTCGCGGGCACTCGGTTCAAAGTCATGAAGTTGAGAATGACGCCGACAAGTATCGAGCCGATGATAGGGCCGAAAGTGGAACCACGGCCGCCAACAATGCTGGTTCCCCCCAATACGACCGCAGCGATAACTCTAAGCTCCAGTCCGGTTGCGGCTGTGGCTTGTAGTTGCCCCAGTTGACCCGCCATCACCGCAGCGGCCAAGCCCGTGCACATTCCCGCGAGGCAAAATGTCAGGATGCGAACGCGATTCACGGGCAGGCCGATCACCTCAGCAGCGCGGGTGTTTCCGCCGACGGCATATACGTTACGCCCGAAGGCCGTGTACTTGCTGACGGCATTGAAAACGAGGGCAACGATAATCATCATGGTGATCGGAGCAGGAAGCCAAAGCAGGGTTCCCTGTCCGAAGATGCGAGATGCATCGCCCAGTTGAAGCACATCCGCCCCAGCAAACACGAGAAGAAGCCCGCGTAGAATAAACTGCATGCCGATCGTTGTGATGATCGACGGCACCCTGCAATAGGTTGAGACCAGGCCGTTCAGCGTGCCCACACCAACGCCAAGAGCGAGTGCACCGCCAAGTGGCAGGATCCAGCCTCCGAATGCGACGGCCAGATTTGCGTAGACAAAGGCGCAGGTCGCAATCAGCGAACCGACGGATACGTCTATCTCACCGGCGATGATTACCTGATTAAGGGCAAGACCGATTATGGCGACGATAGCGACCTGCTCGACGATCGCAATCAGGTTTCCCGTTGCCAGAAATCCATTGGTCGTGAGTGAGCACACAAGAAGCATGACTGCCAGGAAGGCCGCCGATGGCGCTTCGGGCCTATGCGAAATTACGCGCCAAGACCGTAGCCAGGAACCGGCTTCAACATCAGGGCGCCAGTTGGACCGCAGAGACTTATCACGCATGGCTACCACTGTAGTGCTCCTGACCGGCAGCGGCGGCTCCTATAGCCTCTGCGCTGAACTGCTCTTTTGAGAATTCTCCGGTGATGCGTCCCTCGTGCATTACGAGGACCCGATCGGAGATCGCCATCACCTCGTTGAGTTCGGAGGAAATGACGATGACTGCCTTTCCCCGAGACGCGAGCTCGTCAATGATCCCGTAGATTTCGGATTTTGCGCCCACGTCAACACCCCTGGTCGGCTCGTCGAGGATAATGATGTCGGGGTCTGAGGCCAGCGTTTTTGCAATCAAAACCTTCTGCTGGTTTCCGCCGGAAAGAACCTGAACCGGCGCCCGAAGCGAAGCGCCCACGACGTGAAAACGCTGCGCCGATTCCGCAGCGAACCGGACCTCATGTTTCTTGGAGACCAGTCCCGACGAAGCGAAGCGCTTCAAAACGCTGAACGTGATGTTCTCAGAGATTGGAGAGGATAAAATCAGTCCTTGCGATCGACGCTCCTCAGGCAAATAGGCGATTCTGTGATTAATCGCATCCTTTGGAGAACGAAGCTCGACCGCTCGACCCTGAACATAAATTTTGCCAGATTCCGCCGGGGTCATCCCGAATATCGTTTGGGCGACCTCACTTCGCCCGGCGCCAATAAGCCCCGAGATGCCTAGAACCTCACCCCGACGGAGAGAGAACGAGACATTGCGTACGCGTCGGCCGCAGGAAACATCCTCTACACGGAGCACTTCATCGCCGAGAACATGTTGTTGACGCGTATAGAATTGATCAAGTGGTCGCCCAACCATGGCTCGAATGAGAGAGTCGATGGTAAACTGAGCTTTATCGCCCACCGTGATCATGTTGCCGTCGCGAAGGACCGCGATGGTATCGCTGATCTCGAAGATCTCATCGAGGCGATGGGAGATATAGATGATCGAAACGCCGTCCGCTTTCAGGCTTCGCACGACATCAAAGAGGTTGTTCGCTTCCCTCTCCGTTAGCGCAGCAGTCGGCTCGTCCATGATGATCAGCCGCGCATTTCGATTCAAAGCACGAGCGATTTCGACAAGTTTCGCGTTCGCAGCCGATAGTGCCTTCACCGGCAACATGACATCGAATGATGCCCCCAGCCTGCGTAGCAAGTCGCGAGCCTTTCTCTTCATGGCGGTCCAGTCAAACCCGCCCCAGTACAGGCGCGGGCGCTCGGTGCCCATGAAGATGTTTTCAACGATCGAGAGTTCGGGAAATAGGTCCAGCTCCTGGGGAATCATTACGATTCCGACGGCCTCACCGTCGCGAGGTGAGGCAAGTTTCACGACTTGACCGTTGATCTCGATCGAGCCCTCGTCGGCAGAATAAAGACCGTAAAGGCATTTAACGGTCGTGCTTTTCCCGGCACCGTTCTCGCCGCAAAGCGCAACGACTTCGCCTGGGCGAATCTCGAGCGTTACGCCGCGGCAGGCAAATGTACCGGCGAACTCTTTGCCGATTCCTCTCATCACGATGGCGTCCGATGACTGCATCGCTATGCTCCTTGAACCCCTGGTCCTTTTTTATTTTGTTCGATTTTCGAACCATAAAGACCTTATATCGGTCATAATATGTGCTTTACGCCCATCGTCAACCTTTAAATTTGCGAGTCGACGAAGCTTCCACCCTCGCTCGGACAAGCCTTTGTTGTCGTTCAAAGAAAATTGACGAGCCACACACTCTTCGCAGGGCTTTAATCGATTTAACAATAACTTAGTGCCAAGGCCTGAATTGGCACCTTACGAGCGCCGCAGTTCGTCGAGGGGACTTGTGCTGCTAACCTGGATGCGTCGGGCCCTGATGATCATACAATCGTGTCGGCTGAAGAATGCCAACGAAAAAGCCACCGGTCAGTCAATGATCGGCGGCTTGGCGTCGTCTAAAGTAATGTCGTGCGCGATCGTGGGTTAAACGTCCTCAACAACCTTGTTTGTCAGGGTTCCAATCCCTTCAAGCTCGACAGTGACCACATCACCAACCTTAAGCCAGACCGGCGGCTTGCGTTTGAAGCCAACGCCCGCTGGCGTTCCCATGGCAATGACGTCCCCCGCCTGGAGATCGATGAACTCCGAAAGATGGTTGATGATGAAGGGGATATCAAAATGCATTGTTGACGTGTTGGCATCCTGCATCACGGTGTCGTTTACACGCGTCACGATCTGCACGCCGTGGGGGTTCGTCAGCTCGTCCTTCGTCACGATAACGGGCCCGAGCGGCCCGGAAGTCCGGAAGTTTTTCCCGGCGATGTATTGCGTCGTGCGGAACTGATAATTGCGGACGGTCACGTCATTGAATGCCGTGTAGCCGAAGACATAGTCCATCGCCTGCTCGATCGAAATCTGACCTTTATGCGAGCGTCCGATTACGACCGCCAGTTCACCTTCCCAGTCAAGCTCATGTGAAACCTTCGGGTAGAGAATATTCGCGTTATCGCCGATCAGCGTGCTTGCGAAGCGGTGGAACATGATTGGGATCGGGCTCATGTCGAAGCCCGCTTCCTTCGCATGTTCTGCATAGTTCCGCCCGATGCAGAAGAATTTTGGCGGGTTGTAGATCGGGGGCAGTACTTCCACCGACTTTGGATCGAGCGCTGCTGGCCCATATGCGCCTCCAGCCCTTTCGAGAGCCGTCTTGACCATTGAAAGAGCAGTGTCGCCGCCCTCAATGAGGGCCAGCACGTCGCTGGGGGCTCCGTCCTGCCCTTGAGCCGCGAACAATGCGGGGATGTCTATCAGCATGCCGTCAAGGGCAACCCCGTAGCTCGCCGTACCACGGACCTTGTAGCTGGAAATCTTCATCGGCTAATCCTTCATGTTCGATATTCGGAATCATAAGTTCGATTGCAAAGAACCCCACAATGGGTTCAATTTTCGCTCGGCTTAGTAGTCGCCAATCCAACGGCCGCGATGCGCGCGAGAGGATAGCGGAGGCCTTAGATCGATCCTGGCCAGGTGAACACAAGCGAGAGATCTAAGCTTCCAGTTGGCATTGATCTGGTTTCGTGGACGTTAGATCGGTCACGAAACCAGTGCGTCACTTGCTCACCTCGAAACGAGCTTTTGCCTTACATCATTAGCTCTCTCGACCGTTTCTCTCGTTGAGATGAGCGCACGCTTGGCACGTTCTGAAGCACTCACCGTCTCCGCGATCGACGCGGTGGCTACTTCTGGAGCGATGATAATGCCGCGTGGAAGCGCGTTCACGTAGTCGATCAGCGGCAGTTCACCTTCACCTGGGAACAATCGATGGTAGAGGGCTTCATTGATAGTCTCTTCGGTCGTCGCAGGGGGTTTCAGCGTCGCATCACAGATCTGCGCGTAGTTGATCAGAGCCGGATCAACTTTGGAGATTGCCTCGAGGGACGTATTGGTACGGAAAACGTGCAAAGGGTCGAACAGGAGGCGAGCATTTGGCTGCTCCGCGCGTCGCACAACTTCCAGGACCGCGTCTAGCGTATTGATCCCCATCCAGGTCATCAGTTCCAGAGAAGCATCGATGGCGTGTGCGGCGGCCAACTGACAGAAACGAACATACAAATCCGTCGCACGCGAGACGTCTGGCTCCTTGATAAACACGAGAGCATTCCGGGAACCCAAACGAGCTGCGGCCTCTAGCGATCGGCTCATCGTGGTGAAGTCACTTGTCTCCTCGAGACGAAAAGCCTCCACATCCAGCATGCGCACCCCGGTATCCGCCATGATCGCCAGCAGTTCCCGGCGCATCGGCGTATCTCCGTAGACAGGGGCTGGTTGCTCGTTAGGACGAACTGGATTTATGCGAAGACCGAACGCATCGAACCCTGCCTCGGCTGCAACTCGCGCAACTTCAGGCGGCGACAGATCGAGCACCGTAAGGTGTGCGAGGGAAAACTGTGCTTTCATCGTGGTACTCCCATGACAACCAGATTCGCATCCACGACCTGGCCGTGGATGCGAAATCCCTAAGCGTCGAACTGTGTCAGCTCAGATGAGCCCATCGCCGCCACCCGACGGAGGTGATGTCCGCGCACCGGACGTGAGTGTGGTGCGGGCGGCTTCGGCGTCTCTTTCGCGCTGGGCGAGATAAGCATCGAAGTCGAACTGTAGAAGGTCGATTTCTTCAATAGGGTCATAGACGCGGGGATTTCCGTCCCAGCCGATCTGGTCGATGCCCCAATAGAATTCTAAGAGATTGCCGTCCGGATCGCGAGCGTAGAAGCGCGGCTGATTGCCCGGCCCGCCTTTGCGGCAGTTGACGATTTCGACGCCGTCGTCGCGCATTGCGGTGTAAAGGCCCTTGAGCTCTTCCGGGCTGGCCAATTCGAACGCAACGTGATGCAGGCCGAAACCATATTTCGGCGCATCAGGGGCCTCTGGTCCGAGGATGTCGTCGCGCATGCGGAAGATCGAGAGCTCGTGGTGCGTTACGTCGCACCGAATGAAAGCGCCTGCCACAACGGCCACCCCATGACCAATCTTGTTGTCGTACTCGAACTTCTCGGTCAGCCGCATCCCCAGGTACTTTGAGTAGAATGCGACGGTCCGATCGATGTCTCTTACGGTCAGCCCAACGTGACCGAGGCGGGCAACACGCGGTTTTGTCATTGATAGAAACTCCGATTTTAGAACACATAGGTTCTATATCTGAACTTTCATTTTGTTGCAATCGGATTTGTAGGCATAAGCGATCGCTCCCGCGGACACATCGGGCGGGTGACTATCGGGGTTTTTCCAGTGATGGAGCGTGAGCAGTTGCGGCCAGCGATTGGCTGGACTATGCGAGTTCCGAGCTAGCGTTCGTGGCCGGGCCGGCCCAATTCGCTGGTCCGAACGATTGAGCGTATTTTATTCCGACGCCAGCTTCTGCGAAATCCCGGCTGCCGCTTCCAGTAATGCGGCGCGATGCGTCTCGATCTGCTGTCCCCGCGCCGTTGGTACCAGAAGACCGATACTGGTTTCGCAGGACCCGTCGCGGCTAAAGAGTGGCGCTGCGACGCCATAGACGCCCATCTGCAACTCATCGTGGGAAACTGCGTAGCCGTCCGTGCGCACCTGTTCGAGCCGAACATACGCATTCTCACCGCATTGTCCGGATTTCAGCACGCGCTGGATGAGCTTCTCCGATTGGAAGGCCAAGATAGCCCATCCACTTGCGCCGCGACACAGAGAGTGGCGTGACCCTGGAGTATGCTCAACACGAACAAGGTGACGTCCCCCTAACGCTTGATCGAGCACCACCGCATCGAGTCGGTCGATGCCGTGCAAGACTACGGTTTCGCCGGTCATATTAGCGAGCTTTGCCATGAATGGTTGTGCAACATCGCGCAGGTTCGTTTCGGCGAGTCGGCCGAGCCGCGCCATTGCAGGTCCGAGAACGTAACCGTCTTCCGTTTTGCGTAGGAAAGAGCGCTTGGCGAGGGTCGTCAGCAAGCGATGCGCGACGGTCCGATTGATATCACACATTTTGGCAACGCTTGCCGCGGAAACGGGGCCCTCTTGAGCAACCGTTTCAAGCACGACCAGCATTTGGTCTCCGGTCAATGAGATTTCGCTCAAACCACACTCCGCCCTAATAAGGATCTCTATTGCGACTTTCTCGCTTAGATTGCCCAAGGAATGCCGAGCGGTTTCATCCCCTCACGAGAGAGTAAAGATAAAATCCTCATCTTGCATCCGTCAGGTTGACGTCGGACCGAGGCGGCTGCCATTGCCTGTTTCACCCTACGCAATCACCGATCTGGTTACAGAGATTCCACGAGGTTAGCAACACGGTTTCTTTTCCAGCCAGTCAATTTCGCACGAAAGAAGGACAACGGCGTCCGCTTTACGAACATTTTTGCGCAGCTAGTGCGAGAGGTCAATGTCCGACGTTGAAAGCGGAAACAGCGGGAAAGTATCAAGGCGATTGATGGAAGAGTCGCAACGGCGACCGATAAATCAGTATTGGATGTGGTAACCAATCGGATAGAGGGGATGCGTTGTGTCATGCGGCACATCAGATTTCTGCACCAATACCTCAGCCATGGAAGAAGGAAGTTCGAAGGGTAGCTTGCCTTGCGCTTTCTGCTTGCCCTCGATCACATCGAACAGCGCTTCGTCGCTGGCCCCGAAATTGGCTAGGACAGTGCCGGCCCGACCGCGAAGGCCGGTGAGGATAGCCGGCCGTGCTAGATAGACCGCGACGATGGTCGGAACCTCCTCGGCGGCGCTTTTAAAGGCCTCGAAATCAGCGTTGCCGTCCTTGAAATCGAGATCGCCTTCCTGGTGACGGGAGCCGAAGAAATAATTCATATGCGGCTGTTGATAGGGTGCGTTCAGCCGCACCAGCGCAAAATCGGCCTCATGGGCCGTAGCAACAGTCGTGAAGCCGCGGGCGGCTGCCATTTTCGGATCGACCCCATAAAGGAACACTTTCTTGCCGCTCTGGACCGGCAGAAGCTTGGCTTTGTTGTCGAGCAACACCATTGCCTTGGCCTGCGCGGCAGTCGCTTCCGCTGCGAATGCCGGATTGCCGACGATCGAGCGTGCCGTCTCCGGATCGACATAGGGGTTCTCGAACAGGCCCTGCTCGAATTTCTGTATCAGGATCCGGGTCGCGGATTGATCGATGCGCTCTTCGCTGATCTCCTTATCCTTAACCGCTTCGACGAGAAGGTCCGAGGACGTCACGCCGCCGAACTGATCGACGCCGGCATTGACGGCCTTTGCGAACCGGTCAACACGGCTCATGTCCTCCACACCCCAGGGCATGCCGAAGGTTTCCTCGTTCAGAGTTGGCTTTACCCCCGGCTTCTCACCTTCCAGGCAGGCGCCCTTGCAATCGTTGCTGATGAGCCAATCACTGAGGATAACGCCGTCGAAACCGTATTTTGCGCGCAGGAGGTCGGTCAGAAGCTGCTTGCTGTATCCGGCTCCGACCGCTTCCAGCGGCTTGCCGTCGAGGCTCACGCCCTCAAGGATCGAATAGGTGGGCATCACGCCTGCGATCTTTGCCTTGAACGCTCCTTCGAAGGGGACCAGATGTTCGGTGAAATTATTGCCGGGAAAAACGGAACGGCGGCCATAGGCGTTGTGGCTGTCGTAACCGTCCTTCGCTGCGCCATAACCGACCCAGTGCTTGGCGACGGCGATGACGCTATCCCGGTTGATGCCGGTCTCTCCGTTCTGAAAACCGGCGACATAGGCTTCCGCCATGGTTTTGGCGAGTTGCGCATCCTCGCCGAAGGTGCCGTTGATGCGCGGCCAGCGGGGTTCGCTTGCGAGGTCGATCTGGGGAGAGAGCGCCTCCTGGATACCGACGGCGCGATATTCCTGGCGGGCGATGTCGCCGAACCGCCGCACAAGCGCCGCATCGCCGATGGCCGCAAGACCGAGGGTTTCGGACCACTTCGAAAAGCCGCCAGCAGAAACGCTGGCACCGAGCACAAACTGGAAGTGATTGCGAGGATCGGTACTGATCGTCGCCGGAATGCCGAGGCGGCCGGATTCCACAATCTCCTGCAGCTTGTTGTTCTCTCCGGCCAGAACAGCGGGATCGCCGGCTAGGCGAGTGATAAAGGTGACTACCTTGCGCTTGTCGATCATCTCCATGGCGCGGTCGAGATCATATTGGGCGCCGACGCCCATACCAGCGCCAGGACCGACGGAAGGCGCGGTGCCGTGCATCATCAGGCCGACCTTCTCCTCGATCGTCATGCGTTCGACGAGATCGCCGGCGCGCTCTGTGGCCGACAGTCGCCATCCTCGTAAGGATCGAGCTTGCCGTTGCGATCGAGATCCTTGAAGGGCAGCCCGTCCACGGTCAGCGTCTTGGCCGTGCGAGACGAAAGCGCCGGCCGCTCCTGCGACAGAGCTGCCGAAGCGAGTAGCGATCCGAACACGGATATGACAATGAATTGTTGCATGGCATCCCTCCCGAAAGCATCTTGATCGATCCAGTCAGTTGAAGAGGCGCAAAACTGCGCCATCCCATTGCTCGGCACATTCAAAAGGAGACCCGCCAGAAAGAAAATCTTGGCGGGATCTATCGGCTCACCGATCACACCGCAGCTGCAACCATATAAGAGGTAAGCTTACTAACGAATCTCATCGGCTATCGGATTGCGCAGAATGCCAAGCTTTTCGACTTCAACCTCCACCACGTCTCCGGGCTTCATCCAAAGCGGCGGCTGCCGCTTTGCGCCGACCCCGCCTGGTGTGCCGCTGACAATGACGTCGCCCGGCTCCAACCGCGTGAAGCTGGAGCAATATTCGATCTGCCGAGCGATATCGAAGATCATGTGGCCGAACGTCGCGTCCTGTACCACCGTCCCATTCAAACGAGTCTGAATGCGCAGATCGGGCAGCGGACCAAGCTCGTCCGGCGTCATCATCCATGGCCCGAAGGCGCCGGTGTCGGGGAAATTCTTGCCCGGCGTGAACTGATGCGTATGACGCTGGAAATCACGCACGCTGCCGTCATTGTAGCAGGCATAGCCGGCAACGTAGCCCATGGCTTCATCGCGCGTAATGTAGCGGCCGGGCCTGCCGATGATGACCGCAAGCTCACCTTCGAAATCGAGTTCCGTCGAGACCTTGGGGCGCACGATCGGAGCGAGATGGCCTGTCTGGCTATTGGCATAACGAGCGAAGATGGTGGGATTTTCCACCTCCGCACGACCGGTCTCCTGACGATGCATTTCATAGTTCAGGCCGACGCAGAGGATCTTGTCGGGATTGGGGATAACGGGTAGCCATTCGATTTTGCTGAGCGGCGTGGCAGTGGCGGAAGCGGCTGCAGCGGCAACGCCGTCGAAACCAGCGGCGACCGCCGATTTGAGATCGGCATAACGCGACGCAAGAGCCGCGCCGACATCGAGGAAGCGATCGTCCTCAACGACGCCCCAGGTCGTATGGCCGGCGATCTTGACGGTGGACAGTCTCATAGTTCTTGCTCCTGTAGAGGGTCAGACTTGCGTGGCGGATGCTTTCACACCCGCTGCATTTGATCGGTGAAGCGCGTCATCTTGCCGAAGCGCTCGATGGTGCGATCCGGAAAGATCAGTGCGAAGGCGGAAATTGCGCCGATGATGAGGATTGCCGCCGTGAACAGCATGGCGTTTGCATAGCCGGCCGCGACATGCTCAGGCCCGGCCGCCTGGACGATCATTCCGGTGACGGCGTTGGATGCCAGCGCCGAAATAGCGTTCGCCGAATAGATCACGACGATCAGCCTGCCGCGCTGGACAGCGGGCGCGACGCTTCCGAGCGTGATCGGGCCATAGATCGTCGTCAGGCTGGGAGCGGCGAATGCGATTGCGATCAGTGCCAATTGCAGCGGACCGCTAACATGAACCGAGGCGATCAAGGCGAGGCCTGCAACGAGAAGCGTATAGCCCGAAGCGCTGCCAAGAGCGGAACGTTTGCTGACGCCCTTTTGAAGCATCCGCTGGGCGATCCACGAGCCGACGAGCAGCAGCGGCGACTGGAAGATGTAGACAGCCGAAATAATCGAGCCGGTCTCAGTCTGAGAATAGCCGAGACCTTGCTGCAGGAAAGGCGGCAACCACGTGGCCGACATGCCGACGATCCAGTAGGACATAGTCGACATGATGATGACGCCGATCACGGTCGGATCGAGCCAGAGCTTGCGCGCCGGAATCGGAGCCTCTCCTCCCACGGCGCGCGCCTTTTCGTTCTCCGCGACCGCATGCGGTCCCTCGCCGCCGATGAGCAGCCAGGCGACGATCCAGGCGACGCCGATCAGCCCGCAGAAAAGAAAGCCCGAACGCCAGCCATAGTTGACGATCACGTAGGTCAGGATCGGTCCGCCGGCGAGCAGGCCGACGCTGATGCCCTGCAGGACGACGGCGCTCGGCACGCTGCGCTTCTGCGGGCTGAACCAGTTATGGCAGGCATGCAACGCCGTCGGCAGTCCCGGTCCCTCGCCAAGGCCGAGCAGAATGCGGCAGGCGACGAGAACCGTTACCGAACTGGTAAAGTAGATCGGGATTTGCGCGATCGACCAGATTGCCGCGAGAATGACGAGGATCCATTTGACCGGGACGCGGCCGATCACGAAAAGACCGACGAGGACTCCGGAAATGGAGAACAAGAGAAAGAAGCTGCTGCCGATCAAGCCGAACTGCTGCGGCGAAATACCGAGGTCTTTCATGATCGACACGGCGGAAAGGCCGAAGACGAGCTTGTCGAAGAAATTCAGCGTCTGGAACAGAAAGAGAAGGATAAGGACGGCAAAAGGTTGCCAATTGCTGGCGGTATCGACGGTTGACTTGGTCATATGTTCCTCCCAGAACCCCACAAAAAACTGCAATTCCTGACAGCGCGCATCTGTCAGGCGAGACGAGTACGCAGATCGGCGATCTGCTGGCGAAGCGCCTCGACGTTCCCGGCGGCGCCAAAAACATAGTGGTCAGGACGTACCAGCGCGGCGACCGCGCCGTGGCGGTCGAACCAGGCCGAAAGCACGCCGTCTTTTTCGCGAAGCGCCAACGGATCGGCTGCATCATCGCCTTGAGGCACAACGGCCTTCACCACGATCCCGTGGATCGCTTCGGTCAGCGCTTCTCCTTCCGCGACACCGATCCGGCGACCGTCGAGAACCAGCCGCCATTCCGGCCCGGTGAAAGCGTCCATCAGGCGCGCAGAAGCGTCTTCGACGATTGCGGGCTGCGGGAAAAGCAATCCTCGTGCCGGTGTGCCTTCCGCTGCGATCAGACCTTCCTCGATCGGCGGTACGATTTCCTGACGGGTCAAGAGGGGCGGTTTGCCGCCGCCCTCCGCAAGGATGCGGGCATCACGCGCCGCGGCAGCCTCCGGATCGCGTTCGCAGATCGTCTGGCCAATCGCCTTGATCTTGCCGGTCAGCGTCTGCACATGCCGCTTGCGTTCCACCGTGTAGGTATTCAGCAGCGCTTCGGAAGACTGCCCCTTCAGGATGCGGTCGAGCCGCCAGACGAGATTGGAAACATCGCGCAGGCCTTGGCACATGCCCTGCCCGATAAAGGGCGGCTGCTGATGCGCGGCATCGCCGGCAATCATGACCCTCCCCCGCCGCCATTCGTCGGCAACGAGCGCATGAAAGCGGTAGGCGGCGGCCCGCCACAGCTCGCCGTCTTCCGGCGTCAGCCAGGGCGACAGCAGCCGCCAGACATTGTCGGGCTTTTCCATCTCGCGTGGGTCCTCGCCCGGCAGAAGCATGATTTCCCAGCGGCGGTGATTCTTAGGCCCCATGATGTAGCTGGTCGGACGCGCCGGATTGCAGAACTGGGCCGAAGTCTGCGGCAGCTTGCCCAGCGCGGTTTCGTGTACCTGCACATCGACTACAAGCCACGGCTCGTCGAAGACGAGATCCTCGAGCTTCATTCCCGACAGTTCACGCACACGGCTCCAGGCACCGTCGCAGCCGATCACATATTTTGCGGCGATCCGTTGAGTTGCGCCGGAAGAATCCCTGAGTGTTGCGATGATCTCATCCGGCCGCGGATCGAGCTCGACCATCTCCGTAGCGAGCTCTATCGTCACACAGTCGAAGCTCTCTGCATGGCGCCGCAGCACGGCCTCGACCGGAGGCTGGGTAAAGACCATACTCGGGGTATATCCGAGCGGATAAGGTTCCGGCACCATGTCAATGCGGCGGATGAGTTGTCCCTGGGCACCGAAGTGCTGGGATGCCGTGAACGGTGCAACATAGGGCAAAACCTCGTCGGCAATTCCCATATTGTCGAAGTGGCGGAGGATCTCGTGGTCGAGCGCAATGGCCCGCGGCTTGTCATAGATCCCGGTCAACCGATCAACGACGAGCGTGGAATGGCCGCGCGCACCGAGCATGCCGGCCGCTACGGCTCCTACCGGGCCGAAACCGACGACCAGCACGTCATAATGGTTCGAAATATCGTTGTCGTTCTTCACAGCCAAGCCTCTGCATCTAGTGGGCGCGTCAGGCGCCTGAAAATCCGATGGAAATCTGCGCCTTCTTGCAGGCGTCGCTCTTCGGAGGCGCAATGCCCCAATGGTCGCTCCGGCCGGGCGGCCAGACCCATTCTTCCGGGCCTCGAGCTCGGTACCTCTGGTCCACCTGCAGAACTTCCGCGGTGTATTCGATCACCACGCCCTGGGGATCGACAAAATAGGCGAAGACATTATCGCCAGGTCCGTGCCGGCCGACGCCCCAGCCGATCGGATAGCCGTGATCGACGACACGGCCAGAGCCCCGCATGACGGATTCCAGATCGGGCATCAGGAAGGCCACATGATTCAGGCCATTGACCGGTGCCTCGGCAAGGACAACCGCGTGGTGGTCGTCGTTGCAGCACAGGAACGCCATGAGCTTCGATCGGTCTGTCAGGCGGAAACCCAGGACATCGCGATAGAATTCAGAAAGCGCCTCGATCTGAGCGCTGTTGATGTTGACATGGGCAAGCCGCCCCGACCGATTGGCGACGACCCCTCCCTGCTTGCGGCGGTCCCCGTATACAAATTCCAGCACCGAGCCTTGAGGCTCGCGGATGACGAAACGCTCGCCGCCAGAGGGCGCATCGGCGGGGCCGATTTCGCGCAGGACCGCGCAGCCTGCAGCAACCGTCTTCCCGAAGAGCGACCTTAGCTGTTCGGGCGTGCCGACGCGAAAACTGATCTTTCGCAATTCCGAGCGATCACTTTGCTTGAGCTCCAGCACATGAAAGTCATCGCCGGTGGCGGCCAGGAAAACCTTGTCTCCCACCTCGGCAACGACATCCAGGCCCCAGACACGGGTATAAAAATCTACTGACGCCTTAAGATCGGGCGTACCTAGTTCCACGCTACGCAGAGCGGTGACAGAAAATTCGTTCATCAGATCAAAACCTCGTCCAGCCCTAAGAAGGCGCGCGCGTTCGCAAATGTCAGGCGCTCGCGCAACTTTGCGTCGGCGAAGGCTTCCTCGATGCGTGCGACAGGCTCTTTCTCGCGAAAATTGAAGGGATAGTCGGTGCCGATCAGCAGGCGTTCGTCGCCGAAAACGGAAACCAGGTGGCGCAGCATGTCCGCGTCGAAGACCAGCGAGTCCACATAGAGGCGTCGCGCCTGTGCGGCAGGGCTCTCCGTCATGATCTCATTGAGCGCCGGGAAAGCGGAATAACCCTGCTCCAGGCGCGGCAGCAGCGAGGCGAAAGTGCCGCCGCCGTGGCTGAAGGCGATCCGCAGCTTCGGGAATTTTTGAAGCAGTCCGCCAGTGATCACCGAGGCTACCGCCAATCCGACATCGGTCGGATAGCCGAGCACCTGCTGTAGCGGAGCCGGTCCGACAAGGCGTTCCATGCCGGCAGGCCGGACTGCATGGACGAAGACGGCGGCTCCAAGTTTCTCGGCTTCCGCGAAAAACGGATTGAGACGTGGGTCGCCAATCGCCAAGCCGTTAATATTGCTACCGATCTCCACCCCGCGAAAGCCAAGCTCGCCGATTATGCGGTGCAGCTCAGTGATAGCGAGATCAATATCCTGAAGCGGAAGCCCCCCCAACCCTACAAAACGTCCCTGGCCTTCCTGAACCAGCGCTGCAATGGAGTCGTTGACATAACGGGAAAGATCGTTGGCCGCGTCTTTTCCGATCCAGTAACCGAACAGTTCCGGCATGGGCGAAAGCGCCTGAAGCTGAATGCCAGTGCGGTTCATTTCTTCGATGCGCCGCTCGGCGATCCAGCACGCATCGCTCACCGTCCGATAGGGCTTCCCGTCAATGACGACCGTTGCATGGCAATCGCCTGAAGCGACCATCGACGGCCAGCCTTCAATCTGCGCGCCAGCCGCCGGCAGTGGAAAGCGCGCCGGCACGACATGGCAGTGAATATCGATGCCGCGGCAACCGCAGCCCCCGATTGCGCGCTTTGGCGCATGTCCGTCTCCACCCACCATCTTGCCTCCCAAGTTAGCGCTGGAATAATATACAAAATTAAATACGTAAAGCCATAATTTATAAATTTTGCATTTTCCGATGCGCCGTGTATATAAAACGTGATTTGAACAAGTGAGCCAATTATGGACGTCGATGCGCTGAATAGGGGGCCGGAAAGCCCTGCGACGCTTGCTACGAGCATCTACGAGCGGCTAAAGGCCGATATTCTCGCGGCTCGGCTTGAGCCGGGGCGCAAACTGCAGTTGCGCTTCCTGATGGAGCAATACGAGGCCGGGCAGACCCCTTTGCGTGAGGCGCTGAATCGCCTGACGACCGAAGATCTCGTGATCGGCAAGGAACAGCGCGGTTTTTTTGTAAAGCCGATAAGCTTGGAAGAGCTGGGAGAACTGACGAAGACTCGATGCTGGGTAGAGGGCCTGGCCTTGCGCGAGTCCATCGCCAATACGAGCTCGAGATGGGAGGAAGCTCTTCTCGTGGCGCATCATCGGTTGGAGCGCGCGCCTCGCTCCCTCAATCCGGACCGGTTCGAGAGCAACCCGGAATGGGAACGTCAGCACCGCGCCTTCCACGCGCTCTTGATCGGCGGCTGTGGGTCGCGCCCTTTGATCGGCTTTTGCGAGCAGCTTGCCGACCGTCTCCAACGCTATCGAGCCCTGTCCATCCGCAAAGCCTTTCGCGTCCGCAAAGTGAGCCAGGAGCATGCCGATATTCTGAAGGCAGTACTCGATCACGATTCTGAAAACGCCGTACGCCTGTTGCATCGGCATTACGAGCAGACGGCCGAATTCATTGAGGCGGACCTGCAGACGAGCGATGCGGCCGAGACGCCGCTGCCGGACTGATGGGGCCGGTGAAGATTCACTCCCCGGCATTCTCATTGATGAATTCGAGGATATCGGGTCCGAGACTTTCGTCGGCGGTTCCGAAATGCTCGATGATAGAAATGTGGTTGTGGCCAAGCGCCGTTTTGTAGTTCGGAAGCTTCCCGTCACGAGCAAACAGCGCATCGACGAGCCGTTGGTTCTGGCGTTGTATCGACGGCATGTCATTTTCGGCGACCGCGAGGAAGATAGGCAGCCGGCGGTCACCGATATGGCGGATGATTGACATTCCTGGATATTTCGATGCGTCCTCCCCATAGTAGGCTTTGTCCTGGGGACCGAGATCCTCGGAATCAGCCGTCGGCGTTGAAAGCAGAATCAGGCCCCGTACTCCATCATCGCGTTTGGCCGCGGATGTAATGAAGCCGTAGGTCGCAGCGTGTGTGGCGCCCGCCGAATGGCCGGAAACAAAGATCGCCTCGATATTTCCGGGATGTGCATCCGGATTTTCTCTCAGCCACGCGACCGCCTTGCCGACATCCTCGCCGCCTGATGGAAACGACGCTTGCGGCGCCAAGCCGTAGTTGATGAGCGCTGTGACGATGCCATGCTGCGCGAAATAATAGCCGAGACGAGCGACGTCATTCTTGTCACCGCGTACAAAACCGCCGCCATGCGCAAAGACGAGAATTGGAACCTTGCTTCCACTCGCAAGCCTGGAGGGAACGTAGAGATCAAGCTTCTGGGTCTCACCATTTCCATAAGAAATGTCCTTGGTCACGGCCACGCCGTCTTTCGACGCCGCATCGTGCAGCGGTTTGTATAGCTCGGTTGCACCCTTGACCACATCCGGTCCCAGCCGGTCACCGAAGGCGCGCACCCCCTCGATGATCGACGGCGGACTAGCCGACATCTGCGCATCGGCTGGCGAGACAAGTCCGGCGAACGCAAAAAGCAATCCGCAATGAAGCAATCGCATGTTCCCCTCGCAATCAATCGGTTCAGATGGGGTAATGTCCCGGTTTGGTCTCGATGGTGATCCACCGCAATTCGGTAAACTCGGCGATGCCTGCCTGGCCACCGAAACGTCCATAGCCAGATGCCTTGACGCCGCCAAAGGGCATCTGTGCCTCATCGTGAACCGTCGGACCGTTGATGTGACAGATCCCCGAATGGATCCTGCGCGCAAGGCGAAGGCCCTTGGCTGCATCTCGGGTAAAGACTGAAGCGGAGAGGCCATATTGGCTGTCATTGGCGAGTTCGATGGCATGATCTTCATCCCGAGCTCGCAGAACCGCGACGACCGGGCCGAAGCTTTCCTCGTGATAGAGGCGCATATCCTTGGTAACATTGTCTATGACAGTCGCCGGCATCAGGACGCCCTCTGCCGTCCCGCCGGCGGCTAGCTGCGCACCTTTGGAAATAGCGTCCTTCACCAACGACTGAACTTTTTCGACTGTTTCGGTGCTAATTACCGCGCCGAGCGGCGCCTTGCCTTCCGCCGGACTTCCGGCGACAAGCGTCGCCGCCTTGGCCCGAAACCTCTCCATGAAGGCATCTGCGATCGCATCGACGACGATGATACGCTCGGTCGACATGCAGATCTGTCCCTGGTTGAAGAATGCGCCAAATGCAGCGGCGGCAACGGCTTCGTCGAGATCAGCATCGTCCAGAACCACGAAGGGCGCCTTGCCGCCTAATTCCAGCAATACGGGCTTCAAGTGCTCCGCAGCGCGACGAGCAATCATCTTGCCGACACCAGTCGAGCCGGTGAAATTGATGCGCCGAACTGCAGGGTGGTCGATGAGCGCATTCACCACTTCGGCAGCGTCCTCCGGGGCATTGGTGACGACGTTGACGACGCCTTCCGGAAAACCGGCGGAGCGGAAGCATTCAACGATCAGGTTATGCACTGCAGGGCAATTTTCCGAAGCCTTGAGCACGACCGTGTTGCCGCAGGCAAGCGCGGTAGCGACAGCACGTACGCCAAGGATGATCGGAGCGTTCCATGGAGCGATGCCGAGGCAGACGCCGACAGCCTCGCGCACTGACATCGCATGGCATCCGGGCTTGTCGGACGGGATAACTTCACCCTTGATGTGCGTGGTCAAGGACGCGGCTTCCCCGATCATGTTCGCAGCGAGCGTCACGTTGAAGCCCGCCCAACTCGCGGTCGCCCCGGTTTCAGCCTGCATGAGCGCGACGAAATCGTCTTTTTTTGAAGCAAGCACCTGCGATGCCTTCTGCAGTAACTGCCGTCTTGCATTCGGGCCGGTTTCGGACCAAGACGAAAAAGCAGCCGCAGCCTTGTCGGCAGCGGCAGTTGCTTCAGCGGCGGTTGCCGCTTGCGCCTTGCTGGCAATTTCGCCGGTTACGGGATTCAAGCGAACGAATTCGCCTGGTTTGCCGGGGGTGGACGCGTTCTGCTGCATAAAAGCCTCCCTTGTCGATTGCGTTACGAGTTTGTCGGTTCGACGAGCTTGGGAGCTGCGCGAAACCCGGCTCGTTCGATGCCGGCGATGGCGCATAGTTCGTCATTGTCACCGAGGTCGCCGGATATACCAACCGCAGCAACGACAGTGCCGGCGTCGTCGAGAACAAGAACGCCGCCAGGCGACGGCACCATCCGACCCGCGCTCACCGAAGCGAGGACGGTGACAAAGGCCGGATTTTTCGCAGCACGCTCGGTAAGCTCGCGCGTGCCGAACCCCATGCCGAGCGATCCCCAGGCTTTGCCGTAGGCAATGTCGAAACGAACGATGCCCGCGCCGTCCTCCCGTTTGTAGGCGACCAGATGGCCACCGGCGTCCAGCACTGCCACGGCGAGCGGAGCAAGCGAACGAGCCCGACCTTCGGCAAGGGCGGCGTCGATGATGGTTGAAGCGTCGATGAGTTTAAACATCTGAGATCCACTTTTGTTGAAGGGCAATTCGCTCAGCGGCTGGCTGCCTGCCAGCGAAGAAGACGCCTTTCGGCGAGCGAGAGCAGCCGGCTTCCGCCAAGGCCGATGGCGCCGAGAACAACGATGCCGGCAAAGAGATCGGCCGAGCGGAAGCTGCGACTCGCGGCAAGAATGCTCTGCCCCAAGCCTTCCCGGCTTGCCAGCATCTCTCCCACGACGGCAAGAACGAGAGAAATCGTCAGCCCAAGTCTGAGACTTGCGATTATCATCGGCAGCGCGCTGGGCAGTGCGAGTTTGAAGATGATCTGGGCTCGGCTGAGACCGAGGACGGCGCTAACCTCGTATAGGCGCGGCTCCATGGTTGCGAAACCGTGTATCGTCGCGAGTAGCATGGGCCAGAGCGCGCCGAAGGCTATGACAACCAGAACCATATTGTCAGAAAAGCCGAGAAACGCGATGGCTATCGGAATCATCGCCGAGGCCGGAAGCGGTCGGAGGAGTTCGAGCGTCGGAGCAATGAATGCCCGCGCCCGACTTGACACGCCGACCAGCGCACCGAGTAGAACGCCGATGCCGGAAGCGAGCAACCAGCCGAGCAGCATGCGCTGCACCGTCTCCAATGTCTGCGTCAAAAGCGGACCGCCGGACAGCCCCTGCCTCAGCGCGGCATAGGTCCGCTGCGGGCTTGGCAGGAAGATCGGCGAGACAAGTTTTGCGTCGGTAACAAGCTTCCAAGCCAGAATGAAGAGCACGAGGGTGCCACAGCCGAGAAATAGCTTGCGGGGTGAAAAATGCTTCATCGCCTCGCCCCCTTAACGGAAGCCGGAAAGAAGGTGCGTTGTGCAGCGTTCAGAAGCAGGCTGATCAGCCAACCGACCGTGCCGATCCAGATCAGATAGGCAAACATCTCCGCCGGCCTCAGCGCTTGCTGCGCCATCATGATGCCATAGCCGAGCCCAAGCGGATTGGCGGTGATTTCGACCGTCACCGCCACGACCAGCGAATAACCGGCAGCAAGCTTCAGCGACATGAAAAGCTGCGGCAGGACGGCAGGAAGGATGATCTTGACCAGCCGGGTGAGGAAACCAAGCTGCAGCATGCGCGACACTTCCATGAGGCGAGGCTCCACCTCTTTCACGGCAGCGCGGGCGAGCACCACCGATGGCCACAACAGGCCAAAGGCGATGATCGCGATCTCCAGTTCCGCGCCAAACCCGAGCAGCATCATGACGACCGGAATGAGCGCAACAACGGGGACCGGCCGCAGCAATTCGACGGTGAGATCAAGCGCATCGTCTGCTGCTCTCGATAGCCCGAGCGCGATGCCGAGGAGCGAACCGATCGCGACCCCGAGAACGCAACCGGCCGCGGCCGCTTTCAGCGTATCCAGGGTAGCCCGCAGCAGCGAGCCGTCGCCTATGATTGTGAAGAACGCCCGCGCAATATCGATGGGGCTTGCAAGGCTGTCGCTTTCCAGATGCGTGGCAGTCGCGGCGGTCTGCGCCAGAACGATGAGAGCGATCGGCAGCAGTGCCGCACGGCAGCCGTTCTTTACGAGGCTCGCCGCGCTCATTGGTGATCGTCCTTGATAAGATCGTATAGCTCACGACGCAGCCGCAGGAATTCCGGATCTTCTCGGGTCAACAGTTGGTCGCGCGGCCGTGTCAGCGGCACATCTACCATGCGTCCGATGCGGCCTGGGCTCGGCTGGAGGCAGACTATCCGGTCGCCGAGATAAATTGCCTCTTCGAGATCATGCGTGACGAAAACCATCGTCGCGCCTGTCGAGGCGACCAGTCCAAGTACCTCGTCCTGAAGTGCTTGCCGCGTCATGGCGTCAAGTGCGCCGAACGGTTCGTCCATCAGAAGCACTTTCGGTTCCTGTGCCAGGCAACGGGCGATCTGCAGACGCTGTTGCATGCCGCCGGACATTTCGGACGGATATTTGTCGGCGTGGCGGCCAAGGCCGATCTTATCAAGCAAATCGCGGATGATCTCAGGCCGGTCGGCACGCGGACATCCGCGAGCTTCCAAAGCCAATGAAACGTTGCCCGCTGCAGTGCGCCAAGGTAGTAGCGCCTTTCCATAGTCCTGAAAGACGATCGCTACGGATCGGCTCGGCCCACCGAGTAGCGTCCCCTCGAGTTCGATGCTGCCCGAGGTGGGTTTTGCAAGCCCCGCCAACATCCGCAACAACGTCGTCTTGCCGCAGCCGGATGGCCCGATGATCGAAACAGCTTCGCCGACCGCGATGTTGAGATTGATGCCGCCGATGATCTGCAGAGAGCTATAGGAAAGCGTCACGTCGCAAACACGGATGCGAACATCGGAGGACGCCGGTACAGAACTGCCCTCCCCATCATGATGGCGCGTTGAAAGCTGGGTCATGACCACATCAGGCTCCTTTCATGAGGGCGGCATGCGGCCCACCGCCCACGCCGTTATGGAAGCCGTACGCATTCATTTTTGCAAAATAGGGCATGCTGGGATGCGCCTCGAAACGAACATGGCAATCTATGACCGCAGGCAGGCCGGAGGCGATCGCACGTTCGAGAGCCGGCCCGATTTCATCCGCCGTCGTCACGCGCTCGCCGTGGCAGCCGAAGCCGCGCGCCACGTCCGCGTAGTCGACGCCATCCAAGTCCGCGCCGAACGAAAAATCGTAGGTTTTTCGCTGGCCCATTTTAATCACACCCCAAGACGCGTTGTTGTGGACGATGTTGATGATAGGCAGCCCATAGCGTCGAGCGGTATCCAGTTCGGACAGCGTAAAGCCGAAGGCTCCGTCGCCGCAGATGTTGACAACCAAGCGATCGGGATGGAGCAGTTTGAGCGCCAAAGCGTAAGGCGTGCCGAAGCCAAGCTGGCACATGCCAGGTTCATGGAACCGGGTGCGCTCAACAGTCGCCGGTGTGAGGTCGTTGCTCCAGAAAGACGTGTGGCCGCCATCATAAGCGACAAGCGCGTCGGCAGGCAGGAGTTGTCCGAGGGCTGTGCCGAGACGGGCCGGATGCATGATTGGACCTTCGTCCTCATTCATCTGGTTCAGCTTGCCTCGATAAGTGGCGTAGATATCGCGCAGGCGCGCGAGCCATTGCGATCTGTCCGGCATCGCGCGGCCTTCGAGGGCTGAGAGAAGATCGGAAAGCGCATTTTTCGCGTCGGCCCAGATACCGAGCGCGTGCGGCGCATTTGCGCCGAGGCTCATCGGATCGATATTGACGTTGATGAGCTCGGCGTCGCGCCCTTTTGCCAGCGCGCCGTTGTCGTCCCAAAGCCAGGAAGAGAAGCGGCAGCCGACCGCCAAGATAACATCGGCTTCGGCAAGCGCGACAGGAATGGCGTCACCGCCAATGATACCACCATGGCCGATAAAAAAGGGCGAATCCGATGGGACCGTTCCTATCCCCATTTGAGTGGCAAGCGCCGGAGCCTTCAGGATGGCCAGAAGGTTGCGGAATAGGCCGCCGCCGTTCGCCGAAACGACCCCGCCGCCGGCGACCAGCACTGGACGCTTGGCCTGCGCCAACATGTCGGCAGCGCGATCGATCTGCGCGGCCGGCGCTCTCGGCCCCTCGATGGTCCGGTATGTCTCTGGCGCAAGCGAAAGCGCCTCCTCATCGAACTCAAACTTGGTAGTGAATACTTCCTGCGGCACATCGAGATGCACAGGTCCGCGCCGCCCAGTGAGTGCCTGGCGGAAAGCATCACGCACGAGGTCTGGCAGGCGTCTTCCGTCATGCACCACGGCGCTCCATTTGGTGAGCGGCTTCAGGAGCGCGTGGGTGTCCAGATCCATGAACATGCCGCGGTTCGGATAGGCCGCGGCATGATGGTTATTGGACGTGACGAGCAGGAGTGGCAGGTTGTTATTGAAGGCCGTGCCGAGACCTCCGACCAGGTTGGAAGAGCCCGGCCCCATTTCACCAAGAGCTACGCACAAGCGACCGCTTGCCGCGGCGACGGCCGCGCCCATCAGGGGGCCGGATGCTTCGTGGCGTACTCCGAGATAGCGAATTGACGGCTCTCTGGAAATGGCATGCAGTAACGGGTTCAACTTGCCTCCGGCGATACCGAAGACGAATGGAACTGCTTCCGGGAGTAGCAAGCGTGTCAACGCTTCCGCGCCGGTTATCTGGACCATGATATTCACCTGTGAAATTATGACGAGCGGCCGGAACGCTTTGCCCCGGCCTTTTTCTCAGGGCACTATGAGGCCCGCGGTATCGATATTTCCAGTGAGAAGGCCATCGTCGCGCATGGCCTTGTCGAAATAGTCGAGCGACGCCTTCGTCGGTACCGTCCTGCATTCCGGCAGTTCGATCTTGTTCAGGACCTCGATCGGCAGGTGGGTGTATTTCGACAGTATCTCGCGCGTTTTACCGGGGTTTTCCGTTACGAACTCGGCAGCTTTGGCCAAACTTGCGCGGAATGACTTGATCGCATCGGGGTTGGCGGTCGCCCATTCCCGGGTCGCGGCAAATGTGGTGTACGGCAAGTTCTCAGGAAGATCTGCCATGTAGTGAAACGCTATTTTACCATTCGACTGGTTGACTGCCCGGCTGAGCGAAGGTTCGCCAGCTATGATCGCGTCGATAGTCCCACCCTTCAGGACGTCTGCCGTGTTAGGGATCGGCACTTCGATAAATGTAACTTTGTCTTCGGGTACATTTTTTTGCTTTAGCCATTCTTTGAAAAGAATATCGATTGTTCCGTTCGTGCCGGGGGCGCCCACCTTTTTCCCGATAAGATCTTCAGGTTTCGTTATTTCGACGCCGCTCCGCACCGCAAGACCCATGTTCTTGGCTGTGCGAGCCGACGTAACGCCGCAGGTTGCGACGACGACTAAATCGACGCCGCTATCGACCGCCTGCAGCAGGACCGTTGTCGAAACTGCGGCTATCTGGTGCGAGCCCGAGACGAGGCCAGCGACCATCGCCTGAGGGGATGTGGCTGGAAGGATATCAAGCTTGAGGCCGTTCTTTTCAAACACGCCCTGATCCTGGGCAACAAAGACGGCTTCGACCTCTGCGATCGGCGGGGCGCCGAATGTGATGTTTGTCTCGGCCCACGACGGGGCGATGCTGGCGGTGAAGGCGCCGGCGACCAAAATTGCGTGTTTGAACATAAAAACCTCCTCTATGCGGGGCTCCTCAACCCATCCCGACTATTCCAAGGTAAGCGCTCGGCATCAATAGACAGAACAGCAGTTCAGCTATAACCTGCAGAGCATATCGGCAGCGTTGGAGCCAATCCGTGAACCTTCGAAAGTGGGAATATTTCCTAAAGGCCGCCGAGTTCGGTAACCTGTCACGCGTGGCGGAAAAGCTCGACATCTCGCAGCCGGCCCTGAGCCGACAGATCGTGGCTCTGGAACAGGAGATTGGCGCCTCTCTGTTCCATCGCACCGGACGGGGGCTTGCGCTGACCCCGGCGGGCGAAGTGTTCCGCGCCAAAGCCGAGGCCATCCTGGAAGAGATTTCGAGGGTACCCGAGGAGGTCATGTTTGCCGCTAACACGCCCTCGGGTCGTCTTGCCTTTGGAGCCCCACCGTTCATGGGCCATATCCTCACAGGTGAACTGGTCGCGAACTATGTAGAGAGCTTCCCGCATGTGAGACTTCGGGTTCGTGGCGCCCATTCATTTCACCTGCGAGAGGCCATCTACTTTCGCGAGATCGATGTCGGTATCCTTGCGGCTCCCTTGACAGAGCCGGATCTGCATACCGAGCCGCTAATTCGCGAGCCGTTGTACCTGGTCGGGCCGACCGGCAGTGGTCTTTCACCTAATAAACCAGTCGGCCTTGAAGCGGTTGCGGATCGGCCGCTGATCTTGACCCCGCGGCCGGACGGACTGCGAATACTTATCGACACGGAGCTCGCACAGATCGGGCGTCGCGCTAGGGTCGCGCTTGAGACAGAATACGCGCCCGTCGCCGACCTTATTCGTCTCAATGTTGGTTATACGGTCCTCCCGTTCTGCGCATTGATCAACTCCCCTTTGAGTCAGTTTTGCTATGCGCCGATCGAAGGACTTCAGATTTCGTGGCTGATTGCACTGCTCGAAAATGCCGAACAAACCCTCGCAGCCAAGCAATTCATCAAGATCCTTTTCAAAGTGACGCAGGAAAGTATCCGCTCAGGTAATTGGAAAGCCGAATTCACGGACCGGCCGACGAATGCATGACGCCTGTTCAGTGCTGACCGATGCTTAGGAGGTGGGCCAATCGTGCTGAGACGGCCAGCATCGCGCCATGTCCCGCGACGGGATGGAAGATGGCATTCCAAGCTGTAAGTACGACAGCATTTCGCTGCACTTGGCGCTTTCCTGCGTTAGGCTGCCCACGCGGCGTTCAAATCGAGCGAGCTTATCGATCGACACATCGTCTGATCGATTGACAAATGACGTGCTTCACGGCTTCGCATGTCGCGCGAACGCTGGCACAAAAACGGTCGCCGCCGGCAGAATAGTTTTCCACCAGTCTCCAAGATGGAATTTCTTTTCTCTATAAATTCGCTAGACAAACTATAGATATTCATTACTGCCCGCTCACCGACCCGGTGGGTGAGCTAAATTCATATTTGTCTCCAGGAGTCTTTATGTCGGCAAACTCTTTGCATCCCGAAACCCTCGCCCTTCATGCTGGATGGAGAGCTGACCCAACCACCGGCGCTGTTGCCGTTCCGATCTACCAGACCACGTCCTTCCAATTCCGTGATGCGGAGCATGCCTCCAACCTGTTCGCCCTGAAGGAACTCGGAAATATCTACAGCCGCATCGGCAACCCCACCGTTGATGTCCTCGAAAAGCGTGTTGCTGCGATCGAAGGAGGCGTTGCGGCGCTCGCTCTGGCGTCGGGTCAGGCGGCCTCGGCCTTTGCTTTGCAAAATCTTGCGAAAGCAGGCGACAATGTGGTCAGTTCGACAGATCTCTACGGTGGAACCTGGAACCTCTTTGCCAACACGCTGAAAGACCAAGGCATCGAGGTTCGGTTTGTCGATCCCGGCGATCCGGAAAATTTTCGTCGCGCGACGGACGACCGTACGCGCGCCTACTATGCAGAAACCCTTCCAAATCCGAAGCTCACGGTCTTCCCGATTGCTGAGGTAGCATCGATTGGGCGTGAATATGGCATTCCGCTCATCGTCGACAATACTGCGGCCCCATTACTAGCGCGGCCCTTCGATCATGGGGCTGCCGTTGTCGTTTACTCGACGACCAAATATCTCGGGGGGCACGGAACATCGATCGGTGGTCTCATCATCGACGGTGGCAACTTTGACTGGGCGGCGAAACCGGATCGTCAACCTGCTCTCAATACCCCCGACAAAAGCTATCATGGAGCAATCTGGACGGAGGCCGTCAAGCCACTCGGTCCGATCGCTTACATAATCAAAGCCCGTGTGACGCTGCTGCGTGATCTTGGCGCGGCGATTTCGCCGTTCAACGCATTCCAGATCATCCAGGGCGTTGAAACGCTTGCTCTGCGTATCCAGCGGCATTCCCAGAATGCCGAAGCCGTCGCTGACTTCCTTTCCACGCGGCCAGACGTGTCGAATGTCATCTATCCGTCATTGCAGAAGGGTGTTTCCCGTGAGCGGGCTGAAAAATATCTGACTGGTGGTTATGGCGGCCTCGTCGGATTCGAGCTCAAGGGAGGTAGAGAAGCTGGCCGTGCCTTCATAGACAACCTCAAACTTCTCTACCACGTCGCCAATATCGGCGACGCTCGCAGCCTCGCCATCCATCCGGCGACGACGACGCACTCTCAGTTGTCCCCGGAAGAGCAGCAGGCAAGCGGTGTGTCCGAAGGCTATGTCCGACTGTCGATCGGGCTAGAGCATGTCACGGACATTCGGAGCGACATCGAGCAGAGCTTGAATGCCGTCTCCGGCGGCTAAGGCGAGATCAAGTCGATTGATAACAACAGTCGTTGCTCATTGGTATTGAAGGATAGTGAAATGGTATTCAAGTTCAGGGACGTTTTTAACAAGACCCAGGCGGCCTTACGCGCTGCGCCCGATAAGGCTCTCGCCGCTTTCAGCACTCATTCCCGACAAGGTGATGGCGTCAACAGCAGTGTTAGCGCACGACAATTCACGATTGCTGTCGATGAACCGCTCAGCCTCGGAGGCACTGACAAGGCGCCCAATCCAGTTGAGTATGTGCTGGCCGCTCTCGGCTCCTGCCAGGAAATAACTTACCGTCTCTATGCGGACGCTTTGGGAATCCCGATCAAGAGCGTGTCTGTGAAGCTAGAAGGGAAGATCGACTTGCGTGGACTGTTCGGGGTGGACAGTTCAGCACGCCCCGGCTTTCAGAGCATCGTCGGCACCGTGATCATAGATAGCTCTGCTCCGGAGGAGGACCTTGCTCGACTAAAGCAGGTCGTTGATCAACATTGCCCCGTACTCGACATTCTCAAGGAGCCAACTCCGATTACACTCGATCTCCGCCAGGAAGCGCTGCCTCCGGTGGCTTTGATGGCTTAGATAAGCCCATTGCGGCCAATTTTTGCGAACGCAGATCGGACTGGATCCTTCTTCTCAATGTGGAATTGGTCTGGGGCTATCTGTCCGATCCGCCGCCAACTAGGCGCACCCCCCTGAGCACAATGCCGATCCTTTCATCTCTGATCGAATGCCGTTTGGGCGATTTTTATTGCCGGTTGGTTCTCAATTGCCCATTGTCCTAGTGCTTCAACTGGCTTTCGCAAAGAATGTCCAAGTGACGTCAGTTCATAGTCGACCCGCGGAGGGATTGTCGGGAATATCGTCCGACTTACCAAGCCATCACGCTCCAGCCCGCGTAGTGTAATGGTGAGCATATGCTGAGAGATTCCCGCGACTCCTCTCTTGAGCTCGTTGAATCGGCGTGGGCCATTGCGCAGCATCATGACAACCTGGACGCTCCATTTGTCACCAATCCGCGCTAGCACTTCGCTGATCCCAGCGCATGCTCCCGGTTGCTCCCGAACCATCTCATCAGTCAGGTTAGGCTGACCAAGTAAGGAAATTTTGCCTTCTTGCGCGTCCATTGCAGTCATCTATTTTGCCTCAGTCACGTTTTTGTACCACCCCCTAGGAGTTATGTCATGTCTCAAATTCCAAATTACCCTGCTTCCAGCCGTGGCGCCAACATCGTTGCCTGGATTCTGCAGGTCCTTCTAGCCGTTGCCTTCTTGGCTGCCGCCAGCGCTAAGCTTGCCGGTGTCCCGATGATGGTAGAAATCTTTGACCAAATCGGTCTTGGGCAAGGATTTCGTTATGTTACAGCACTTGTCGAGATTGCCGGGGCCGTAGCGCTGCTCGCTCCTCGCACAACCGCTTTCGGCGGCCTATGGCTATCGGCCACGATGATCGGCGCCACGCTGGCGCACTTGCTCAGATTGCAAACCTCACCACTCCCTGCGGTCGTACTGCTCGTACTATGTCTCATCGTGACCGCCTTGCGCCGCGAGCAGATTATCGCGCTTGTTTCCAAGCCTCGTAACGCGTAGCGCGAGGCACTAGCTTGCCGGCGACCAGCTGAGAAAAGTCGGGGCTATTCTCGACTGGTCGGACGGCGAAGGTTAATCGAACGGCCGCAGGTCGACACGTCACTTCATATCGCTATCTGCTCGCAGTTCGCCGATCTCCGACAAAATGCGGCACCTCGGCTTAGATACGAGGCCGACAATTATTCAAAGCACGAGCCTAGCCTTCCCAGCGACGGATATTGTAACGACGAGGTGGCGCGCGAAACTTAAGCACATCGCGCGCCGGACAGGCCATAGGGCCGCCCGCTTCCACTTGCGGTTTCGAGTGGAGTAGATCCTGTAGCTAGTGTTCGCTCACCCGCATTGCTTGAATTTCATCAGCCGATGTTTGGAACGTCCGTGCCGATGCCGCTATTCCGCGCGGGCCCCTCACCGTTATCCCGGCAACAAGCAACCTCATATGTTCAAAGGTAGGGGTGAGGACTGCTGCTTATCGGAATTGACCCGGCGCGGCAGCGGCTTAATTATTGCTTCTAACTTCGCCCATGGGGTCGCGAGGGCCATCGCTGTCAAGTGGCAAAGGCCGCTGCCCAGTTCGGCGGGTGCGGTCTCAAAACGGTTCGCGATGGCCGATGATATTGAAAAACCGTGGGACGCAGGTTCAAACGCCCTTACGGAATTTGCCGACGTAGGTCATTCCCGGAAAATCGACGGTAGCGTCTCGTCTCGATCGCCGTGCGCTAGTCCAAAGTGGACAATAGGCCGTTAGGTTCGATTCTTACTGTCCGTTCCAACATCGACCGAGTCCCCTTGTTGGGTAGCCATATCAATCAGGTTGTGCGAGCCAGTACCGGCCTCGGATCGGTACGACGCACATAGTGCCTCTAGATGATTTAAGGCACTGGCCAAAACTTGAAGTTCCGATTGCAGCGATCGAACGACGTCGAATTGTCCGGAGTCTTTCGAATGCGCAGTTGAACTTTGCAAATCCGACGAATCTCGATTTTGATGAGGAAATAGGATGAGCTTTTGCACGGTTACGCTTTTGCCGATATGATTCTGAGTTGCAGATTGTGCCCGGCAAGCATTCTTCGCAATGGCAATCGAAAGCAAAAAAACATCAACGCAAATTTCGTCGCGCAATTCGGTGCAGGCTTGCATATTTCGGTACATTAAAATGCCTGAAGTTTTCAGCAGATCCAATTTGGCCCGCGTTTATATCCGGTCGCCCAGCGTAGTTTGTGCATCCGTTAGACGGATACGGTACTAGAAGCAGCACCGCAGGTGGCGTGGATCCTCCGCGCTGTCTGCGCCCACAGGCTTGGCGGTATCGCCTTGTCCCGGCTTGTCGGCGCCGTGATGAAAATGCGAGGCAACTTGCTTCACTACCCGACCCAGCGCATCCGCGCATCGGGATTCAGCAGATACTGAAGGCAAGTGCATGATTGGCATCCCTTCGCCGCCGGCGTCGGCGTACGACTGGAATCACTACGAGAGTCATCGAAAGCCTGCGTTTCCTGCGAGAAGTTCGGACTTCGGAACCGGCTTGCTATAGAAAAATCCTTGTGCCACAGCGCATCCGCTTTCAGCCAAGAATTTTTCCTGATCGACCGTCTCCACGCCCTCGGCGACCACATTTTGCCCAAGGCAGCGCGCAATCGAGAGAATTGCCTTCACAAGTTCTCTGCTTCGTTTGTCGGATCTATTGATGAATGACCGGTCAATCTTGAGGGTATCAATGGGAAACTGAGCCAAATAGCTCAGAGATGAATAGCCGGTGCCGAAATCATCGATTGCTATGGAAATTCCGCTCGCATGTAATTGAGAGAGTGTCGTCGAAACGCCCTCGCAGTTGTGGAGCAGCAGACTTTCAGTTATTTCAACCTCGATCCACTCAGCACGACAACCGGTTTCCTGCAATACGTCCGCGACCGTTTGCGACAAATTCGGACATTGAAACTGCTTAGGAGACAAATTTATTGCGACCTTGTGCGGGGGCAATCCATCTGCATTCATGACGGCAGCCGTGCGACACGCCTCCCGCAATACCCATCGTCCGAGATCGATGATCAATCCGGTTTCCTCGGCGACACCTATGAATTCGCCGGGAGGGATCATTCCCATCTTCGGATGATGCCATCGAAGTAGAGCTTCTGAGCCAATCACCTTTGCGTTTTCCAGTAGCACCTTTGGCTGATAATGGAGCTCAAGCTGCCCGCGTTTCATAGCCAGGCGCAGGTCTGATTCTAGAGCCAGGCGCTTTTCAGCCCCAACCGTTAGATCCCGTGAGTAGAAGCGGAAGTTGCTGCGCCCCGAACGTTTCGCAAAATACATTGCGGAATCCGCGTATTTCACTAGATCGTCGGGGGCGTCGCCGTCATCTGGAAATACCGATATCCCGATGCTGCAGGATATGAAGATCTCCCTTTCGCAGAGCATGAAACGTTCGCCGAATGCGGCGAGCATTCTGCTGGCGATTTGAGCCAAACCGTCATTGTCATGAACAGTCGGGAGCAAGACTGCAAACTCATCGCCACCGAGTCTGGCCACGGTATCGCTAGCACGGACGCATTCTTTCATGCGGGCGGCCACCTGCCGCAGCAACTCGTCGCCGACGGGGTGTCCCATAGTGTCATTGACCGCCTTGAAATGGTCCATGTCGATCAGCATCACCCCGGCTCGCTTGCCGGCCAGCGCCGCGTCCCCGATCATTTCGCGTAACCGTTCATTGAAAAGTGTCCGGTTAGGCAGGCCGGTGAGAGAATCATAGAATGCCATCTGACGTATTTTCTTACGAGACGCGTCCAGTTCGGTGATATCGCGTGCCACACCGAGAATCCCGGTCACCTGCCCCCCGGCGGCGAATACTGGAACCTTGCGAGTTTCCAGAAGCATCGATTGACCGTCCTCCTTCGTGACCCACTCCTCATTTATAAGAACACGACCGGCGCGCATTGCCTCCTGATCCTTGTCGCGAAAAAACTGGGCGAGTTCGGGAGTAAACAGATCATAATCCGTTTTCCCAACGATTTCCGCTTCTGCCCTGCCGAGCAGTCCTTCGAAGGCATGATTGCACAACAGATATTTGCCTGTTGCGTCTTTCAGCCATACCATGTCTGGAATGGTTTGCAGTACGCTCAGCAGGCGAGTCTGAGCTTCAATGATTGTGTCCTCAGCCTGCTTTCGCTCTGTAATGTCGCGAGATAACACAAGAAAAGTAACGGTGGAGGGATCGCTGCTTGGTCGCTTTGCCACCGACAGTTCAAACCAATGCGATTCGCCGTTTGGAAGGAGGATACGGATACATCGACCGTAGGCGGCTCCGGTTTCATCGGCTTCTTGAAGAGCCAGCATAGCGATGTCCGCCTGATCTGTAGGGAGCACGTCGCGGACAAGTTTGCCGAGTAACACTTCCTTCTGCTGCGCCAGAAGCTCCTCGTTCCTTGTCCAGACCTGCAGGTAACGACCGTCGGCATCTACCTCGAACAGAATGTCTGGAATCGCGGCGATGATTCCCTCTGCGAACTCAAGGGCCTCTTTGAGATCTTGTTCCGCACGTTTTCGCTCTGTGATGTCCAACATCGCACCGACCAAGCCGACCATGTTGCCCGCTATATCAGTGATCGCTGTTTTGCTGAGTAAGAGATCACGTACGCCGCCATCTTCGGTCGTGGCCTTTGCTTCGTATTGCTGAACGCCGCCATTTGCAAAAAGCGCTTCGTCCAACGCGGTATAAGTCTCGGCTATGGGAGCGGGTACCAAATCAAAAACAGTTTTTCCGATAATCTCTCCCCTTGAGCGGCCGGAGAAGCTTTCGAACGCCCTGTTGCAACCGAGGTGTATTCCATCCCTGTTCTTGAAGAAGACGGGTAACGGGATCGCGTCGAGTACGACGGCGCTGGACATCTCTTCAGCGTTAAATGTCATGTCGACGTTTGGCGCAGGATGCCGGGAATCTGCTCGAAAAGACTTCTCCAACAGTTGCCTCAGACTCGCGACATCCGCGTAGTGACCGTGCGATGAACCGACAGTGGAGGCCTCTGGAAATGGCGGTACCTTGCCCGTGGCAAGCGGAGGACTGGCATTGACCGCGTTGCGTAAGACGCCACGCCCCTCGTTGGTTTGAGCATTAGTCGCCATGTGCGCTTCCACAGACTTTTCGGGGCGGGATGTGCGTTCCGATTGACGTGTGTGTTTCATGTGCCTGTCCTGCTCTGTCGCGTGGCGTGATCAATCATGCGTCAAGCCAGCATTTTGTTAGGACCGCACAAGTCATTTGGCGGGGTACCATGCCGCTACCCCACCGGGATATCGCTCTCATTCAGAATCATCAAAGATGTGTATTTGCGCAATCTCGCGACCACCTGCAGCACACCACCCACACTCGGGAACTGCTGGGGTTTCTACAGTCCAGACTGTGGTCGGCGACGCCCATATGATTAGAAGGCTTGCCAATCATCGTTCGAAGGCGCGAGTGCCAAGTTACCACGGCGCATCGAATTTCCGCGGTTGACCATGGTCCGGTCGGCCGGAAAACTCTCTCCAGGTTCGCCCGTAACCTTCCGTGGCTTGAAATCCCCGCTCTCGTCTTTGAAGTGGAAATGTCTCAACAGCGCGGCTAGGCTTTGGCTCTCTTGGGCGAGATTTGCTCCTGCAGAATTCATCTCCGCGACCATATTCGCATTTTCTTGAGTGGCGTGGTCCATATGATTGACCGCGCCGTTGATCTCGCGCAGGCCCGACGATTGTTCTTGGGAGGCCGTTGCGATTGCGTCCATATGAAGATTAACATCCTGCACAAGCTGTTCAATCGTTCTCAGGCCCGATCCGGTTTCGCTCACGAGCCTTACGCCCTCGTCAACGGCCAGAGCTGAATTGCCGATGAGATCCTTGATTTCTTTCGCCGCTGTCGCTGAGCGTTGTGCAAGCTCCCTGACTTCTTGGGCAACAACCGCAAAGCCTTTTCCCGCGTCGCCAGCGCGCGCTGCTTCGACGCCGGCGTTCAGCGCCAGGAGGTTCGTTTGGAAGGCGATCGCGTCGATGACGCTGATAATCTGTGCAATCTGCTTAGAGGAATTTTCAATGCGATTCATGGCTCCGATGGCGTTGCGTACAACCCGGCCGGACATTTCCGCATGATCTCGCATTTGTTGGACGGCTCCGCGCGCCTCAGCCGTCCTTTTTGTGGTCGATGCAACATTGGCGGTTATTTCCTCCAACGCCGCTGCGGTTTCCTCAAGCGAAGCCGCCTGCTGCTCCGTGCGTCTTGAAAGATTTTCAGATGCGACCGAGACGCCCGAGCTGCCATTCGTGACCGTTTCGACTGAATTGCCGACGGTAAGAAGCGCGTGCCGGAGCTGACGGATGGAAGCGTTGAAGTCATCGCGCAAACTTTCAAATTGTGGCGCTAACGGCTCCTCAATTTCACAGATCAAGTCCCCATCCGCCATCCGCCTCAACCCGGTTGCCAATGCCGTCGTCGCTCGGACGAGGCGCTCTTCGGCTTCTTTTTCAGCCCCTACCTGAATGTCCAGCTTCTCTTGGTCAGACCGCATGCGCTCAGCTTCCGCGGATGTCTCGAGGTGATTTTTTTGTATGGCCGCGCCGCGGAAAAACTCAAGGCAACGTGCCATATCCCCGATCTCGTCACGTCGGATCGTCAAGGGCACCGGCGCCGATGTATCGCCTTCTGCGAGTGCCTTCATTCGGCTTGTCAGCGTCCGAATATAGCTTGAAATTCTCCGAACGACCGAAATGCACAGAACGAGTACCGTAGACATGATCAGAAGCGTGGCGCCGGAATAGCCGATAAAGGCATTGCGAAGATCGGCGTACCGTTGAAATGCGATCGCGTCCAACTTGTCGCCAGTGCGCATTATGAGTTCGGTCAGCAAAGCAGCCCGCTGTTGAGTCGTTTCATTCCATCGATCCAACGTCTCGGGTGGAAAGGAAACGCCCGGCTGGTTCGCATACATCTGATCGCGAACGCCCGCTATGAACTTGCCTGCAGCGCTGGCCTCGAAGTCATCATAAGATTTGACGAGATCGGCAGGGAGAAATTCGTGCATCGTAGGGGCATAAAGCTGCTTTAGACTTTTGGATTGCAAGAGCGACGAAAAGAGATCGACGGCCATCACAGAATCTTTGATGTAGGCTCGGCCGGGCCTGATCTCCAGCAAACCAGCTTCTTTGATCTGCATCAGCGCGTGAAAACCATTAATTTGACGTGCCAACTCCAAATCATTGACAGTCGCCCCAGTGCGACGGACGAGCTCCAAACCCGCAACGGCAGCTGGGCGCAAGGCGACGGCTCCTTCCGTTTCGCCAGCCGCTCCGTCATCGACGCGGCGGCGGAAGCTATCGAGATTGTTCCGCCTTTCACGAATGATTTGCACCGCCCGCTCTATGGCCGGATCGTCAAATACCTTCTTCCAGGCGTCGTAAGCGGAAAAGATCGCTGTGAAAGCCCCGTCTGATACGGCTCGCTTTGCCCTACGGTCGTCAGCGCCCGCAAATGCTTCGGCCGCTATAGCTTGGGCGAGAAATCCGCCTTCCCGCCCAAGTTGCTGCGTTGTTTGTGCGCGTCGGAACGTAGAGTATTGGTGATAATATCCTAGTGACGTTGATAGTCCCATGAGAAGGAAAGCCGTCAACGGGATAATTGCCAAAATCATTAAAAGTAGAGATAGCGGCAGTCGCGACATATGCACCTCAGGGACTATAAACTACAACGGCTTCCAAACGATTACGCGGTCCAGAGCATTGAGACATGGACTGCTATCCGTGAGATGAGCGCGGCATACTTACTACAGGATTAACCCCTGTACTGGTTTGGAACTCCGTTGCGCAAATCGGAACATGGTTGCGCTCAGGGGATCATTTGCAAGACAGATTTTGGCCGAAGTAGCCGGTTTTGCTGGAGCGCTGCTGTTGCTATGAAGTCGTGTAGATGGTCGAGCGCTCCGGCCGATCTTGAATCAGTCGGCGCTGTTCGCTCCGGAGACACGCAAAGTTTCCGAGGGAAGTACCCCATATCGCCTGCGATACTCAGCAGAAAACCGGCCTCTATGTACGAAGCCCCATTTCAGAGCGACCTGCATGACCGATAGGCCGGGTTCGCCGGTCATCAGTTCCTGATGCACTGATTCCAGCCGCAGGCGCTGCAGAAAAGCCAGAGGCGTCGTATTTCGAAAGTTGCGGAAGCCGTTCTGAAGGGTGCGTGGGCTTACGCCACAAGCCGTTGCGATTTCCTCAAGCGATAGTGGCCGAGCGATATTGGCACGCATATAGTCGACCGCCCGCTTAACGGCCTTCGGCAAGGGTGGTTCTGCAATCCGGCATAACTCAGGTGAGTAGCGATGCTGCGCAGCTTCGATTAAAAGCTCCATGATCGTTTCGGTGAGGTGATTCAGCGCCAGCGGCGATTGAATGAGGGTTCCGTCCCGTAATCCAGCATACAGCACAGGCACCAGTTGCACCAAGAGGGAGCCGAACCCGACCGACAAGTCGATTTCTGGCGAAAAATCGAGACTGCCTTTAATTGTAGCATTGAGCCGATGTCCCAAGCGACGCGTCAGCTCATCATGGGCGATCCTAAGGCCGAGGTGTTTCCTTGGTCCAATGAATCGGGCCGCGCTTGCGCACATACTATTTACAAAAACGCCCTGCATCCCCTCTGACGGGATCTGTCTACCGTTCACGGTAACGACCGATAGCCCATGCAGTGGGAGCATGATTATGTTTGCCTCCGTCGGTGCCCGGTGCTGGACTGTCACGTCGCCCTCATAGTGCGCAGCGATAACTGCGATCGGGCCGTTGGTGATCGCATGTATATCGTAAGCGAAAGTCGTATCGCCTTCGACATCCGCTTGAGATTGCGCCGAAAGTTGCGAAAGCGCCGCCGCGAGTTCCTCGATGCGAGTGCCTTTGAGCGAGAAATGGTCAATCTTAGCGCGGGACACTCTCAGCCCTCCACATCATCACTTCCCTCCCGAGACGATAGTCACAGCATGAGGCTCGTCTATCACACGATCGGGGGACACGGCGTGGCTTGTCGAGGCAAGTCCTCGCAGTGAAATTCGAGGCAGTCGAATTCCCCCTACGGCAATAGCGCCAATGAAGCACGACCGGCTTCGAGCTCCTGAACCGAATAGGTGACGGCCGGCTGCGCACGGCCAAGCTTGCGCAGCCGCCGAAAATCCCCACCGCCGGCGATGGCCTGGAAATCGATAAGCTTGGTCTTGGCGGAAACGTGAACTCATCCCAGAACCATAGGAGGCCTTGGCAACACGGCGATATGATTGACCATTCGTGGTCCGTCAGTCCGCAGCGATGGTTATCATGTCTTTCGGCCGCCGGGTGAGCGGTCCTGCTTTGATAGGCAGTTTCGGGGCCTGAATCCCGCGTTGTTCACTTGACCTCGGCAAGCGTTCCTTTGCGACGGGAGGCGCTTCCATCGGGCAGGAAGATATTTGTATAGGCGACGCCGTTTTTGAAATCGTCGACGTGAACAACATGTTGACCCGCACGGCGTGACCAATAGATCATATAGACATCGTTGCCGATCGGCGTCACTGTGATGTCGACTGCCGCCGTGTTCTTACCATCCGGAGAAGTGAACACCATCTGCTTGGCGGATTTAAAGTCGAGACGGAACTTCTGATCGCCGAAGTCGACGTTGTAAGACTTCCCAGTTGCGACGAACTCGGCATCGCTGGCGATGGTGACGGCATGCGGACCAGCATCCTGTGCCAACGCCGCGCCCCCCGACAAGATGATGGCGAGGGAGATATTGATAAGGATCTTTCCGATCATATTCTTTCCTTTCGAATTGATTGTGAGAATAGTGAGAGAGCTAAGCTTTCAGCTGCGAGACAAGCCCGAACAAGTCGGCTGCACCCCAGTGTTCTGTGAACAGACCGTCCTTCACCTTCATGATGTCGGTCGAATTGAAGGTGACTTTCTTGCCGGTCGCCGACACGCCGAGGTAATCGCCTTCATGGGTTCCGGTCCAGATGAGGTTGGCAGCGATCCTGTCACCGTCGAAGAGGGACACATCGCTCTCCACCTTCAGATCGGGAAACGCCTCGATCCGTTTGCGGAAATACGCGACTGCAGCATCAGGGCCGCTCGGCACCGAAGGCGTGTTCGTTACCAACGCTTGATGTTGGATGTAACCGGTATCTACATATAGCGCCCGAAATGCCGGCAAGTCATGAGCCGACAATGTGTCCAGGAACGCTTGAAGCAGTTGTCGCGGAGAACGGCTGCCAGTCGGCGCCGCCCAGGCGGGCACCGCCGCCATGCCTGAGAGAACCAAGGGCGCCGCCAGAGCAGATCGCCGCGAAATCATCCGAGCCACAACCGCCTCCGTCACGCTTTCAGCGCCGCGGCGTAATCGGCCGCGTAGGTCTTCAGCAAGCGAGGGGCCTTGCCCGTCAGCGTCTCGACGTCGCCGGTGACGACGGCGGTCCAGCCCTGGCGGACAGGATAGAAGATCGAGGCGAGGAAGCTTGCGTAATCGGCCGGCACGCCAGCGCCAGTGAGGGTGCCGATGAAGGCTTCGTCGGTGATGGCGCTATAAGCGATCGGCTTGCCTGTTGCCTCGGAGAGGATTGCCGCGGCTTGCGTATAGGAGAGAGCTTCGGCGCCGGTCAGGTTGAAAGCCTTGCCGTCGAAGGCCTGGGAGGTGAGAGCGGCGATGCCGCTTGCGGCGATATCGCGGGCGTCGATGAAGCTCGACTTGCCGTCTGCGGCCGGAAGCGCGATCTGGCCGTGATCGATGCCCGGTTTCCAGAAGTTGTGGAAATTATCGGAAAACCAGTTCGGGCGCACGATGACGTAAGGCGTGCCTGACTTTTCCAAGGCGATCTCGACCTGGCGATAGGGAATGGAATCATCGGCATCGACGCCGATCACGCTTTGGAAGACGACCTTCACCTTGCGGGCGGCGGCGGCTTCGATGACCGGCAGCAGCATGCCTTTCGCATCGACATAGCCCGACGCCAGCAGCACATAGGCGCGGTCGACGCCGGCGAAGGCCGGGCCGAAGGTTTCCGGCTTGGCATAGTCGAAGGCGACGCCTTCGGCGCCGGCCACCGGCTTGCCCGAGCGCGAAGCGGCCTTGACGGCCTCGCCCTTCGCCAGAAGCCCTTCCACCACATGCCTGCCGACCGTACCCGTCGCGCCGAGAACGAGAATCTTGTTGCTCATGTCACTCTCCGTGGTATCAAATGGAAACTATCTATCGCGTGGATAGATACATGTTATTCCGAATGTGAAAAGAGAGCACTTTTTGATCACTTGGTTTCCTGCCGGAAACCGGATCAGAGAAGGAAGGGCACCGTATGACCGCAATGCAACATGCCTACGATGTCTACGAAGACCGCTGTCCGACGCGGCTGGTGCTCGACCGGCTGGCGGACAAATGGGCCGTGCTCATTCTCGACCGGCTTGAGGACGGGCCGGTGCGCTTCAATCATATCCGTCGCGATATCAAGGGCATCTCGCAAAAAGTGCTGTCGCAGACGCTCCGGAGGCTGGAGCGCGATGGTTTGATCTCGCGTAGCATTTTCCCGACGGTACCGGTCACCGTCGAATATGCTTTGACACCGCTCGGACGCACGCTCACGGATACGATATCCGCACTGGCTCATTGGGCCGAGGACAACATGGATGCCGTCCTAGCGGCGCAACGCGCCTTTGACGAAACGCGTGGCGGTTAATTCCTAGTACAGTATTTGGTAAAGTGATCGCCTCTGTCCGCCAAATTCAAACCAATGCGGCCGCGTAACAGGGAAAGTCATGGGGCGCGTTCCAGGGATTGAGCGGAGACAGATTCCGTGAGCAGCCAGCCGGCCAGAAGCAGAACCAGCAGAGCGCCCACGGTTTCGGCGAGGATGAAACCAGGCAGATCGAGCGGCCGGATCCCGGAGGAGGTATCCGAGAATGCCCTGGCGGTCGCCACGGCCGGATTGGCGAACGAGGTCGAGGCGTCCCAGGCGCCAGCCGCCTGCGCCTTGCGGAGCAGCAGATCGGTGGCCGCTCCCCCGAGGCCATGCCCACACCGCCGCTTCTGATCGATCACCATGGAGCGCAGCAGGGCATGCTCGCCATGGAGCTCGTACCCGCCATATCCAACCCTCTCGCTGCCTTCCACGATCCGGAAGAAAGCGCGGCCGCCCTCCCCGAGGTCGTCGGTCGGCAGGCCCTCGGCCGTGAGCGCCGCGTGGAAACCCGGCTCGGCGCCGGTCATCGGTTCCAACCAGAGCGTCGCGGTCATTGCACGGTTACCTTCGCTGCGGCTGAGCAGCAGGCAGTGACCTCGCGGGCCGGCGCGCAGATTTCGGGACGACCGGCGCAGCAGTCTTCCATCAGGAAGTGCACGAGGCCGGCCAGGGCCTCATAGCTCGCGGTGTAGACGATCGAACGCGATCCCGCTGCTGGCTGACTAGGCCCGCCCGCTCCAGCTCCTTCAGGTGAAACGAGACATTGGAGGGCGACACTTCGACCTTTTCGGCGAGCGCGCCGGCGAGCGCACGCATATGAACGCCGGCAAGTTCGCGGCAATCGTCCGGAAGGTGTCGGAGCATGTCGCCCTCGATGGTTCCGCCAAGCTGACCTTCGAGGTGGGCGACGGCGTGCGGCCGATGCAGCTCTATTGTGCCGCTGCCCTTGCCTTGCGCGATCGATGGCGGGCTGCATGTCGAACTGGCGCCCAGACCGGCGAGCTGCAAGCCGCGCGACCGGTGGCTTGCCGGTCAGGCCGAAACCGTCCCGGCGGCCTGCTGCACGCCTTCGGCAGCGTCGACATGGGGGAAGTGCTGTGGGTAGTTGGGTCGGATGCGGCCCCGCGGATTGTCCAGGACCGGATGGCCGCCTTGAAGGGAGTCGAACCGCTGACCCCTTTCGTCTACCCCCGCTATCATTGAAAATTCCGGCTCTTGATCTTCAGCGTATCGATATGAAGATCTGGTGTGAACAGATCCCTCGCCCGAACCCCCGGAGGCGCTTTTTCGCGTGAATCCGGGCTGCCCGGCGAACCATGGGCGAATTCATCGCCGCGGCCAGTGGTGGTACAGAATGCACCGTCGCGACCAGCAAGCCCCGATAGATCGGCCGAGAGATCGAAGAGCTGCTGGGCGACCAGGTGCACCACCTCACCTTCCCTCTGGATCTTGCCGTTGATCGCCATCATGCTGGCGCCGAGCACCACCCGGCGCGACCGTTCGAACAGCTTCGGCCAGACGACGACATTGGCAATGCCCGTCTCGTCCTCAATGGTGATGAACATCATACCCTTCGCCGAACCAGGTCGTTGCCGCACCAGCACCAGGCCGGCCGCCATCAGCCACCGGCCGTCCCGCGCCGTCATCGCCTCGGCACAGGTGACGATCCGCCGCTTGGCAAGATCGGCCCGCAGGAACCGCAAGGGGTGCTCCCGGAGCGTCAGGCCGACGTGACCGTAATCCTCAACGACGTTATGTCCTTCGGTCATCTGCCTGAGCTCGACGTCCGGCTCCCTCTGCTCCGCAACCGCGCGCGCCTCGCGTTCGGCCGCGGCGGTGAACAGAGGCAGCGGCTCGTCGCGCAGGGCCTTGATCGCCCAGAGCGCATCGCGTCGTTCGAGCCGCAATGACGGCAGGAACGCGTCGGCCTCGGCGAGCTCGACGAGGGACGCAACAGGCACACCAGAGCGCCGCCACATATCATCCACCGATGCGAAGGGTTCGTCGGCGCGCGCGGCAACAATGCGGGCGGCGTCGGCAGTTGCCAAGCCGCGCACCAGCCGCATGCCAAGCCGCACCGCATGCCGGTCAGAGCCCTCGACCTCCTCGAGCGTGCAGTCCCAACGTGAGCGATTGACACAGACCGGTCGCACCTCGACGCCGTGTTTCCTCGCATCAATGACGATCTGGGCCGGGGCATAAAAACCCATCGGCTGCGAGTTCAGGAGAGCCGCGCAGAACACATCCGGGAAATGGCATTTGATGTAGCTGCTGGCATAGGCGATCAGCGCGAAACTGGCAGCATGGCTTTCGGGGAAACCATAGGAGCCGAAGCCTTCCAATTGGCCGAAGGTGCGCTTTGCAAATTCTGGTGAATAGCCGTTGCGGATCATGCCGGAAACCAGCTTGTCCTCAAACCTGCTGACGCCGCCGGTGAACTTGAAAGTCGCCATGGATTTCCGGAGCTGATCAGCTTCGCCGCCCGTGAAACCGGCACAGACCATCGCGATCTTCATTGCCGACTCCTGAAACAGAGGCACGCCCAGCGTCCTGTGCAAGACCGCCTCCAGTTCGGGCGTCGGATATTCCACCTTTTCCTTGCCCTCGCGGCGGCGCAGATACGGATGGACCATGTCACCCTGGATCGGCCCGGGCCGGACGATCGCCACCTGGATGACGAGGTCATAGAAGGTCTCCGGCTTCATCCGTGGGAGCATCGACATCTGTGCCCGGCTCTCGATCTGGAAAGTGCCGAGGGTGTCGGCCTTGCAAATCATCGCATAGGTGGCCGGGTCTTCCTGCGGGATGGTGGCGAGGTCGAGTTCCTGATGTTTGTGGTCGCCGATGAGGGCGAAGGCCTTGGCCATGCAGGTCAACATGCCGAGTGCCAACACGTCGACCTTCATCATCTTGAGCGGCTCGACGTCGTCCTTGTCCCACTCGATCACCTGGCGGTCGGCCATCGCCGCCGGTTCAATCGGCACGAGATGATCCAGCCTGTCATGGGTCAGGACGAAGCCGCCGGGATGCTGGCCAAGATGCCGCGGTGCTCCCATCAGCTGCTGGGCAAGCTGCAGGGCCAAGGCGAGACGACGGTCATCCGGATTGAGGCCGAGGGCGCGCACTTGGCTCTCGCCGACCGTCTCCGACCAGGACCAGATACCGGAAGAAAGCGCCTTGATCAGATCCTCCGGCAGGCCAAGCGTCTTTCCGACGTCGCGAATGGCGCCCTTGGCGCGATAGCGGGTCACCGTGGAGCAGAGTGCAGCCTTGTCATGGCCGTAGGTTTTGTAGATCCATTGGATCACCTCCTCCCGCCTTTCGTGTTCAAAATCGACATCGATGTCGGGCGGCTCGTCGCGCTCCTGGGAGACGAAGCGCTCGAAGAGGAGGTCGTTGGTGTCGGGGTCGATCGAGGTGATGCCGAGCACATAGCAGACAGCCGAGTTCGCCGCCGATCCCCTGCCCTGGCAGAGAATTCCCTGCGACCGGGCATAACGGACGATCGAGAACACTGTCAAAAAATAGGGGGCGTATTTCATCGTCTCGATCAGCGCCAGTTCATGACGGAGCGTCTTCTCGACATGATCAGGCAGGCCTTCGGGGTATCGGGTCTTGACGCCTTCCCAGGTATAGTGCTCCAGCGACTGCTGCGCGGTCATTCCGGGGATCAGCGCTTCCTCGGGATATTGATAGACGAGCTCCTCGAGTGAAAACGTGCAGCGCTCTACGATTTCCATGGTGCGTGCCAGCGCTTCGGGGTAGCGGGGAAACAAGCGCGCCATCTCTTCCGGTGGCTTTAGGAAGCGATCGGCATGGCGCTCGCGCTCGAAGCCGACATCATCAATGGTGGTGCCGGTGCGGATGCAGGTGACGACGTCCTGCAGCTGTCGCCGGTTCGGCTCATGAAACAGCACGTCATTGGTGACCACAGTCTTCACCCGATGCTTCGCCGCCAGGTTCGAAAGCTCGTGCAGCCGCAGCTGATCGTTGGGGCGCCGGCGTAGGCAGAGCGAGACATAGGCACGGTCGCCAAAGATCTTCACCATTTTTCGGAGTTGCGCGGCACAGGTCTCGTCCGGCATATCCGGCACCAGGATGCCGATCAGGCCTTCGCAATAGAGCGCCACATCGTCGAGCTGCAGGATGCACTTTGCCTTCCCGCCCCTGCCCTTGCCCAAGGTCAGCAGCCGTGTCAGCCGCGAATAAGCGGCACGATCGGTGGGATAGACGAGGATCGACATGCCGTCGGCGAGATCGAGCCGGCAGCCGACGATGAGCCGCAGGCCGGTGGCGCGCGAGGCTTCCAGTGCCCGGACGATGCCGGCCAGGCTGTTGCGGTCGACGACCCCGAGCGCCTCGATACCCATGAGCCTGGCGGTCGCAAACAGTTCCTCGGCCGAGCTTGCGCCGCGGAGGAATGAGAAATGGGTGGTGACCTGCAGTTCGGCGTAGCGCATCAGGCAAACACCCCGTGCAGGAACCATTTGTGCGAGCCGGTGTCTGCGTCGACGCCATCGCCTGATCGGAAAATCCAGAAACGCTCGCCGGCATCATCCTCGACGACGAAGTAGTCGCGCACCGCAACCCATTCGGAGCGGCGTTGCCACCATTCCCCGAAGATGCGCTCCGGCCCGTCGGCGCGTTTCACCGGGCGCCGCTTGCCGCGCCAGGTAAAAGAGACCGGCGGGTGATCCGGCAGAAGGGCAATCACCTCGATCGCTTCCGGGTGTGGCAAGAGCCGCGACGGCCGCGGCCAATGCAGCGGCCAGGTAGCACCGATCTCGTCGGCAGTCGGCGCGATCCGCTGCACGCTGCGCTCGGGCACATCGCTCGCCACCGGCGCCACGCGAAAAATCCGCTGGCCGCCGCGATTGCCAAGCACGTCGATGAGCGGCGTCACATCGGTCACCTGCTCGTCAATCAGCGACGAGGCGGACTGAGTTTCCGTCAGCGGTTCGGCGATAATGGCGGTCAGGCTCAGCTTTTCGATGCCGAAGCCAGGTTCGATCCTTTCCATGCGATCGCGGAAGAGCTTTGTCAGCCAGGCGATGTCTCGAACCGGCTTTGCCGTTCCGGCCCGAAGCGCCTGAATTGTGTTGTCGACGCGGTGGACGATGAGATCGGCGCGCCGAACGCCAAGTCCGCGCTTCTCGAGCTCCAGACAGAGCTGCCGCACCAGGCGGCTCACATATTTCTCGATGGTCTCCGGTGCACCGATCGGTTCGGCAAAGGCTTTTTGGACCTCGACGAGGTCGGCCGGCCGGATCGGGTCGATCGGCTCGGCGAGCCGGCCGAACATCTGGTCGAGGCGCCGTCCGACCTCCGGTCCGAAACGTAGCGTCAGCGGCGCCCGCGGCGTGGCAGCGAGATCACCGACAGTGGCGAAGCCGAGCGTGCGGAGACTTGCGACCGTCTCGGCCGGCAGCCGCAGCGAGGAGAGCGGCAAACGGTTGACGGCTTTGGCGGTATTGCCACGCGAGATGATGATCGTCTCGCGATCGGTGGACCGGGCGAGCGCATGTGCGGCACCCCAGCTGTCGGCGATCGCCGCTCGCGCCGCAAGACCGCGGCTGCGGAAGCGGTTGACGAGGCCAGACAGCATGAGGTCTTCGCCGCCCTGCAGATGGTCGGCGCCTTCCGTGTCCATGACAATGCCGTCGGGAGGGTCCAAGGCGACGACGGGTGAATATTGCGACAAGGCCCAGAGCGTCAGCCGTTCAAGCGTGGCGAGGTCGGCCGTCGGATCAGCATCGATCATCGTCAGCCCCTGGACCAGCGCTTGCGCCTTGGCGGCTGGCATGCCGACACGAAGGCCGAGTTTGAGCGCTGCCCGGTCGGCCGCCGAAACCCATCGCTTCGAGCCGCTCCTGGCGATCACCACGAGCGGTTTGTCAGGAGACAACGAAGGATCGGCGCGCCTGATCCTGTCGGTCGGCAGTGTCGGAAGAAAGACAGATACGACCCTGGCCATCACATGCTCCGATAATGAATTCTCCTCCCTCTCCTGCCCTCACCCGCATCAGCTCCGCCAGCCACCGCGCGCGTCCGATGCCCGGCACGGGAAGCGGTTCGGAGGGCAATACCGAGATCCGCCAGCGGGTTACAGCTGCCGTCGGCATGCCGAAATCGGAGGCTTCTGTCTGGCGCCGCCAGCGGCGGATCACCAGGCCCAATGTGCCGGACTTTTCCGCCGCAAGCTGCAGCCGGCGCGATGCCGTCATCGGCAGGCGCACCAGCTCGGCGACGACGGCGCCGAGGCCGCCATAGCGTAACGCCTCCTCGAAGCTTGCCAGCACCGTCTCTTCCTTGTCGCACTCGACGAAGATGACGCGGTCGGCGTGAAGCCCAATCTGGGCGAGCGCTGGAAAGAACAGATCGAAGCGCGTCAGGCACCAGACCACCTTGCCGGTGGTGCGGGCGGCGATGCCGCCGATGAAGAGTGCCGCGGCCGCCCCATCGATCGCGCCATTTCCGCCGCCGGCAACTTCATGCAGCGCGCCATAGGCGAGCCCTCCTCCCGGCAACTGCGCATCGATCTCGCCAACCCCGAAAGGCAGGACGCTGCGATGGCGCAGACCGGTCCCTTCCAGGCTGGCGATTTTCTCGCGCAACTCGTCAAGGACGGCATTCGACGTGGCGACTGATGTGGTCATGATCTCCTTCACGGCACCCGTTTTGACTTGAGAAAATGCAGTTTGTTCTTTATTTGTTCTCAAAGCAAAAACGAGTCAATGCACGCCCGACGCGCTCAAGTTGAGCGCGGGCGCGGGCCAGACAGATTCCATGAACGGATTCAATCCGATGGCCGAATTAGGAATTTTTTCGCATGGCCAGACCCGGCCCGTTGAGTGATGTGAGACTGAAGGATTATCGTGAGCCGGTTATCGAATTCAGCTGTGGCCGATGTGACCGCCATGGCACGCTCGCGCGCAAGCTGTTGGTGAAGGCGTTCGGCGCCGGTGTGAGCTTCGCGGTACTCCGCCGGCGAATGGCCATGGGCCGCGAACGCCTGCAAACGCCGGAGGGTGACAAATGCGGCGCGCACTTCCCATGTTTGGGCGACACGGATGGTCCTGATGAAAGCCAGTCATGACAAACGATGAAGGTCACGAGCGGCCGCGCAAGATCATCCATGTCGATATGGATGCCTATTACGCGTCGGTCGAGCAGCGCGATAACCCGGAATTGCGCGGCAAGCCGATTGCCGTCGGCGGATCGGCGGCCCGCGGCGTGGTGGCGGCGGCGAGCTACGAAGCGCGAGCCTATGGTGTCCACTCCGCGATGCCGTCGGTGACTGCCAAGCGCAAATGCCCGGATCTGATCTTCGTGCCGCCGCGCTTCGATGTCTACAAGGCGGTGTCGCAGCAGATCCGCGCGATCTTCGCCGAATACACGGCCGTCATCGAGCCGCTATCGCTCGATGAGGCCTATCTCGACGTCACGCATAATCTCAAGGGGATGGAGATCGCCACCGAGATCGCGCTGGAGATCCGAGCCAGGATCAAGCAGGTCACCGGCCTCAATGCCTCGGCCGGGATTTCCTACAATAAGTTCCTCGCCAAGATGGCGAGCGACCTCAACAAGCCCAACGGCCAGGCCGTCATCACGCCGAAGAACGGGCCAGCCTTCGTCGAAGCCCTCCCCGTCAAGAAATTCCACGGGGTCGGCCCCGCGACGGCCGAAAAGATGCACCGGCTCGGGATCGACACCGGCGGCGATCTAAAGCAGCAGACCCTCGAATTCCTGGTGGAGCATTTCGGGAAGTCCGGACCCTATTTCTATGGCATTGCCCGCGGCATCGACGAGCGCCAAGTCAAGCCGAACCGAGTGCGCAAATCCGTCGGCGCCGAGGATACGTTTTCGCAGGACCTCCATGCCTACGACCCGGCCCGCGAAGGGCTTCAGCCGCTGATCGAAAAAGTGTGGGGCTATTGCGAGGCCAACGGCATCGGCGCCAAGACGGTGACGCTGAAGGTCAAATATGCCGACTTCAACCAGATCACCCGCAGCAAGACGGTCGCGGCACCGCTGGCTGATATCACCGACCTGGAGGAGATCGTCAGCCTGCTGCTGGCACCGATCTTTCCGCCCCGAAAGGGCATCCGCCTGCTCGGCGTCACGCTATCGTCGCTGGAGCGGCGGGTCTCCGGAACGGAGCCGCAGCTGCGGCTTGCGCTTTAGACCGCCAGCATCGGCCGGGCAGGAGCGCCGGCGTGGCGTTTGACGCGGAACGTCCCCGCCGGCAGTGGCCGCAGGATTTCGTCTTGGGCGACAAGTCCGTCCAGCCAGGCCATACGTTGGTCGCGTGTCAGCACCGCCATCTGCCGGTCGTGGAACGGCGCGATATCGGCGTTGGCCTCGATTGTCAGGATGGCATAGGCCTCCGGCCAATCGTCGGCAGCCGGCCGCCAAATCCCCGCGAAATAGAACCAGTCGCCGTTGGCGAGCGAAAAGCTGAAGCTCCTATGGCGAAACTCCGAGGCGGGGACCAGGCAGCGGTGGGTCGGAAAGGTCCGTCCTTCCGATCGGACGACATTGACGGCGCGCGGACTGCCGTCGCGGGGACGCAGCCCCCATGGCAGTTCCACCATCTCCACATCGCCGTCATGGCGCCTTATGATGACGCGGCGCTCGTCGAGCGGGGCGTCAGACTGGAAAACCTTCGCGCTCATCATAGATAGAACATATCAGGAACGATTTTTCGAAGCAACCAACCTGTCATGGGGGACGCATGTGCAATGATTATCGGCTGATGGTGGACGCTGCTTCGATCGCGAAGGACTTCGCCGATCTGAAGATCAAGATCCGCTTTGGTGAAGGCATACCGAACCTCGAAGCGCGTGAGGACATCAAGATCACCGATATAGGCCCCATCGTCAGGACGATCGATGGAGCCCGCGATAATGCCGAGCTCGTGCAGCGGCGCTGGAGTTGGCCGGGACCGAACAAGCGGCCGGTGTATAATTTCCGGTCGGAAGGTCGCGAGTTCACATCCAATCGCTGCCTGATCATTGCCGATGGCTTTTACGAGTTCACGGATCCAAAGGACCCGAAAAAGAAGCGCAAGGACAAGTGGCTGTTCACGAAGAAGGATGAACCGATCTTCTGCATCGCCGGCATCTGGGGAGAAACCCCGGAGATCGGCCAAGCCTTCACCATGCTGACGATGGAGCCTGGGCCCGACATCGCGCCATACCACGATCGGCAGATCGTCATCCTCGAGCGCAACGCATGGGCCGACTGGCTCGATCCGACCGTTTCGGCAAAGTCGTTGATCAGGCCGCTTGCCGTAGGCACCCTCTTGGTGGAGCAGGTCGGCTAAAACGACGCCTCCGAGCAGGCTCCTAACCAGCCATCGATCGTGGCTATGTTCGAACATAACTACCATGCGTTCAGGGAACTCTTGCGCAGATTTGAGCTGCGCGATCAGCGACCGGCCAGGACCGACGCCAGCGGAACATCCAACCTGGACGCTTCGAGCTGGCTAAGATAATCAGTTGATTAAAATCACCCATTGCGACTTTTACGATAACTATATGATTGACAACCTCAGTTTCAGGTATAAATTTTTGGTTGCGCCCGGCGTTGGTGGCATATTTCTTAATATTACTTGGAGCGGGCGTTCTGGGGGACTGAGATTGGATAACAATCCTGGGCCGAGGAAGCACGTGCTTCCGCGGGAGAGAATACGCGCCGCGCATCTCTGGGTGGAGCAGCCGCTTTGCCCTCCGGTGCCATGAACGCCGATTGGATCTTGCTGCCGACTCTAAGGACGGGCCTGATCTGGTCTTCGTGTTGGCGCCAGACGAGCGAACAGTTGCTGTGAGGCGACTTCGCCCACCCGACTATAGAAACAACACGGCCAAACCGGTCTCCCTACGCAGACTGCGACGCCGCTGGCATCGGTAGACGCATAGAACCTTGCAGTGTCTCAACACGCAGCTCAAGCCTATCCTTTCGTAAGCTGAAACTCATTTGCTATGTTCAACTTTGGGTGATTGGAGGCATCGGTGGCAAATCCGAAAATTGTCTGGCGGAAAGCTGTCCAGCAAACCGATTGGCTGAAACCCTTTAACTTACCGAGCACGGGCATCAACCTCGATCTTCCCCAAGCACCGGCGCCGGATGTCGGCCCGATACTGGACTCAATTTTCGCTGGAGCTGCGACGAACAGATTGGCGTCAGCCCTCAGCACGGTGGGCATCCCGAAGGTACTAGGCGCGACAACGCCGAAGGACGATGTCATCGGTCTCCTCATGCTGGCAGCCGAAGTCGAACATGCGCTTATGGTCCAATATCTCTATGCCGGGCAATCCGTGCGCGGTGTGGCGGGCCGCAAGATCGCTCGCGTCGCGGAGCAAGAGATGGGACACTTGGTTACTGTCCAGAATCTTCTTCTCTGTCTTACCGGAATCGGGCCTGACGGCCTCCCGGCTGGCCTTCACTTGGGAAGAGATGGGTTGAGGCGCGCAAGCGATCACAACCCGCTACCCTTGATTTTAGAGCCGGTTTCTCGCACCGCCTTGGCGAAGTTCGTCGTTGTCGAGCGGCCCGGACATATAGACGATGATGCGCTTCGGGCCCGGGTGGGGGCGCTAGAAGCAGAAGTCGCGGCTTCCGGCGCAGACCCAAATCCAGTCTACGCGCTTTATGCGGCTATCCGCTGGATATTTCAGAAAGACGATGAAGGGGGCCTGAGTATCGCGCTTGGATTTGAACCCGGTTGGCATCTGACGGATGCCGATTTCGTCGATGCTGCAACGATCAAGAATCTTTCTACCGACGGAATGGAGTGGGGTTCCGTGCCGGGCCTTCTCGTTATACCGGTCGACGGCCGGAATGCAGCTCTGGAGGCGATTGATGCGATCACTGAACAGGGCGAGGGAATACCGGGTGGTGATGAATCGCACTTCCAAGATTTCCTGAGCGTGCTCGACAGCTTCGAAGCAGGGCAAATCAATGTGTCGGCGCTGCCTCGAACGCCCTTTACGATCCGGCAGGAAACTCTGGAAGATCCCTTGGCAACGGAAATCGAAAATCCATACACCCTCGTGTGGGCTAAGACCTTCAACTCAATCTACGAATTGCTGCTCGTTGACATCGCATGGGCACTATCGCAGCCGCGCGGAGCTTTGCGGACGCAGGGTATCGATGTCTGTATCGATACTATGAAACGGCTCATCCAGCCCGCAGCCAGTCACCTTGCTCGTCGTCCATTGTCCACTGATCCGAGAACGACTGCAGGGCCGACCTATGAGATAAACCGAGAGGACCTACCGAAAACGAGGTCTGAGTATTCAGAGCGGTACGGCGCGGTGATCCAGGCGCGCGACGTGTTGGTGGATCAAATCAAGTTGGCGCCTGAATTTGCAACAGACGCTCAAGGTCAAATCATAGTTAGAACAATGACGGAAATCGACGATCAGCGCTCGCAGTTACTACCAGGAGGAGAGTAGCGATATGCCCTATGCTATCTACCCAGCGATTGGCTTTGCTCGACTTGGCAACAGCTCCGAATTTTTCATAGCGCGCGAGAGCAATGGCTCCCTTGGCGTGGAAATTCGAGCAGATGGAAGCGAGGTCGTAGTCGAGCGCTTCAAGGATGCGAATTATCGCTTGAAGAAGCAGGCGTCCCGTTTCCGGATTTTCGACGTCTCCGACCCTACCGCGCCAGTCGAAGCAACGCTCCCCGCCGGCAGTATCGTCCGCTGGTCCGTTACGCTGGCAAATAGGAAGGACGCTGTACGGCGCCCAGGCTCGCCGCCACCTGGCCCTGTTGCTGTTGTCGATGACCCGACGCGCTCCGATCGGGCAATTCACGCAACTGCGACAGCTGCGGGTAGCTCAGCGGCCGCAAGTGCGCTTGTGGGAAAATACCGAGGTTACGATGTTGCGCTCGGTGAGCTTCGGACAGACATGGCCCAGCGCCTGATAGTGCTTGGGGGGAGCGGCCGAGCCGGTAGCTACTCCAATCCTCCCGCGCCAATCGGGGGCGACTTCTATAACAATCCCGATTGGTTCGATGATGTAGGCGACGGCCCCGTGACCGCTACCATTGAGGTCCCGGGAAGCGAGCCGGAGGAGGCCTCGGGAGCGTGGGTCGTCGTTGGTCCGCCAGACTTCGCTCCGCCCGCGGGAGGTGTCGTGACGCTGTATGATGTCATTCGAGAAGTCGCTATCGAGCAGGGCTGGCTAGAGCAAATTCATAAGCCCTATTTCGATAGCGATATTCGGCCCATGATTGAGCGCGCTTCATCCCTCCGACATGTTGACGAAAGCAGCACCTGGCCGATGATCAGCCAAGATTGGGCGGCCCTGTCGGATCCCGGCCCCGGGTCGGCACAATTGCGCGCCGACACCCGAATTTTCATATCCGAGGTGGAAAATGCCTTACACGACTTCGAGCTCCGTCAGTGGCAGTTGGACGCTCTCAACGCTTGGGAGGCTGGAGAATTTCATCCCGGCACTGCGCCGAACAGAGGCGCTTGTGATGAACTGACTAGGGCAGCCCTTGACGGAACGGTGGGACAGGGTTTTTTCCCAGGCATTGAGGCTGGTGTAAACGTGATGGACCCGGCGAGGTATGTACACGACTCTTTTGAGTATCGGCTCTCACACGGTCATAATAAGGCAGGAGACCTGACTGCACTCATGGCGCTGCCATGGCAGGCCGATTTTCTAAAGTGTGGCCAGAGTTGGTGGCCTGCACAGAGACCATATCGGATTGCGGGGGAGGATGGTGTTCGACGACCGTGGATGCGCCCGTGGATGGATCACAGAGCGTTGGTCGACAATGTCAGTAAACTCGGTGTCTTAACGCCTGTCGACGGAGCCTTTGCCGAGATCGGGCGGGACCCGAGTCTTGGATCGGATGAGGTGGTGGGATAGTGAGTCTGAATCGCTGTGAGGTCGCAGTAATCGGGGCCGGCCCGGCCGCCTCGATTGCTGCGTATTGTTTGGCAAGGAAGGGCGTCAAAGTGGAGCAATTCACGGGCGTTCCGCCGCGACGTCGCCAACCAAATGAGATTCTAACACCTCAGACAAGGCTCTCGCTTCAGAGACTGGGGCTCGTTGACGCAGCCGACTTAGGCACGCCATGTAGCGGTGTTCTGCGCAGATGGGAGAGTGATGAGCCTGAGTTTTCCGACTACGCTTTTTTTTCGTTACAGGATGGGCGGAGTTTTGATCGTCGAGTCCTACATTCCGTTCTCTCCCACGCGGCTGCGAGAGCCGGAGCGATCCAAATACCTGTGAAGGTAACGCGTTTGGACTGCGGCGGCGAGATCGATTGGCAGACATCCGAGGGTCATCAGCGAACAACGAGTGCCGAATCGATTTTGGTTGCGACCGGCAGAGCAGCAGGGAATAATTCCAATTTGCCTAGAACAAGGTGGGACAGATTAGTGGCGCTGGCACTTTCATGGCGGCTACTAAAGCCGTGCGACGCTTTGCTTGTTGAAGCCGTCAAAGAAGGTTGGTGGTATTTGTCCCCTGCCCCGAGCGGCCACGGCTTCGTTGTTTTCGTCACTAGCCCGCGACGCTTGCCACGGCTGACGGCTGATCGTCGACAACTCCTGATGAGCTCCTTCGCCGAACTTGCACTCATCAATGAATACGGCCAACCTGACTTCACCCTACCCGCAATCGGCATGGATGGACATTCGGGGCGCGCGCTGGCGCCGGTATCAGGCAAAATAGTGGCGATTGGAGACGCTGCTGTCTCTCTCGACCCATTATCCGGCTCCGGTGTGCAGTTTGCTGTTGAAGGCGCATGGACTGCCGCAGCGGACTATCTTAGCCATGGGCATGTCTTCGGCATGTATCAGACTTGGCTGAACGAAGTTATTGAGCGTCAGCGCTTTGAAAGAATTCAAAGCTACCGTGCAGCGAGATCACGCTTCTCGGGCATGCCCTTCTGGGCGGAGCTGGGAAATTTTCATTGAGCCCGAAGGTGGTATCCTGCTCTCCAGCCACGGCTCGTAGGCTACTATGTGCCAAAGTCAGGATGGTTCAGAGCTTCCGCGTCAATTTGTATATGGGTTTTATAGAGTAGGAGAACCTCAGACCGCTTCATTACGCCTGGAGACAGGTGCTTTGGTCGAGCGGCACGGCCTCTGCAGGCTAATCTCGGCTTCGGCAAGAACGGCTTGCGGAAAGACATTTGGCGAGCCCCTTGGACGACTGTCGAAGTAACAAGCGAGTAATTTTCAGACATAACGGGTCGTGGGTTGGTATCCTATGAGGCCTTTTGGTCGCAATCAGTTCTACCGAAATAAATGGGAAGCAACCCAAGCACGGTAGAGACAAATCAATATACTCGTGTTAAAGTCGTATTGCTTCATTTCGGGGGGGATGTATGGCAGTAAAAACAGACGAAGCCTCACGCCGGCTACATCCGCGACTTCGGTGCCTCCGCAATGGCGCGGCCTCCGTAAACCTTCTGCGCTCTGACATTGCTTCGACGGTTGCCACGGCCCCCTCTTTGTCGCTCGAATCGATTGGGGTTCCGGCTGACTTGGACCTCGCAACGCTTCGTGTTGGCTTGCCGATGAGCCCCACGGAGGCCCCACAGCGCTCACTTCCGAAGCCGGCTCGCCGCTTGAAACTAGCCAGCCAACCTGCGGCCGATCAAACTTTCGTCAACGTGTTTGTTGAAGTCTTCCGCGATCCCGGCGATGATGACGGCGGCGAAAAGGCTACGCTTGAGCGCATTCGTTCAATCTCCCAAGAAGCAAAGAAACAGATCGACGCGCCAGATCGCGCGCTGCTCGGCAACGAGGTACTGATCAGACGGAACTTTGTATCTGCAACAGTTCCAATCGCCGCGCTGAACGATCTTGAGCAGGATCCCGGCATCGCGTTCGTCCATCCTTCTCAGCCGCTCACTTTCGATGAGCCGATCGACCACCCCGCCCTGAGTGCAGCGCCCGCGTCACGGGCGATTGGCGATGCCAAGCTCCGTGCTGCCCACCACGACGGCGAAGGCGTCATCATCGGTCTGATCGATGTCGGAGGGTTCGACTTCGCTCACCCAGATTTTCGTGACAGCACTGGAAAAACGCGGTTTGTGTCGATCTGGGACCAGGGAGGCGACTTCCGCAAGCCACCTTCCGAAAACGGCACTAGCCGCTTTGACTATGGCAGTGAGTTGACGAAATCCCTGATGGACGCAGCCATCGTCGCTGAAGGTGCGGGCATGTTTCCCGCGACCATGATCGAGCGTCAGTCACAGAGAACCGAGGGATCACACGCGACCCATGTCGCGAGCATTGCAGCCGGCAATAGTGGGGTGTGTCCAGGCGCCGAGATCGCCGCGGTGCTCATCTCAGTGCCCGCCCTGGAAGATCAATTGGACGAGCGGCGCGCAACTTTCAGCGACTCGACTCGCATCGTTCACGCAGTCGAGCATCTTCTCGAGATCGCCCGCAGCAGGAAGAAACCGATTTCCATCAACATCAGCCTAGGCACCAATGGCGGCGCCCACGATGGCTCGAGTGGCGTGTCACGCTGGCTTGACGCATTGCTGTCCGATCCCGGTCGAGCCATCACCGTCGCGGCTGGCAATGCAGGTCAGGAGAAAGGTAGCAGCGCTGAAGATTTAGGTTTCATTACGGGTCGCATCCATTCAACTGGCCGCATCGGCGCCCGTGGCTTGAGCGTGGATCTCGAATGGACCGTGATCGGCAACGGTATCGAAGACCTATCCGAGAACGAGTTGGAGATCTGGTACGGCGCGCAGGACCGCTTGACGGTGATGCTCAAGCCGCCCAGCACGGGCTCGGAGTGGATCACCGTGCGACCGCGAGAGTATGTCGAGAACCGCAGACTCGCGAGCGGCACGACCGTCTCGCTCTATAACGAGCTGTACCATCCGACCAACGGTAGCAACTATGCGGCCATCTTCCTGACACCCAACCTTCAGCCAGGAAGTATTCGTGGTGTCGAAGCTGGTGTGTGGCGTGTTCGCCTGGTGGGTGACGAGATTCGCAACGGACGCTTCAACTGCTGGATTGAACGGGACGACCCAGTCGAGATCCGTAGCGTGGGGGCCGTGCGTCTGTTCCGCTTCCCTTCTTTCTTCTCCGAGGCGTCGAACGTCGATTCTCACTCTATTAGTTCGCTTGCCTGTGGCCACCGTGTTATCGCCGTCGCAAACCTCGACGACGCTCGGCAGCGGATCAACATCTCAAGCAGCCAAGGCCCAACTCGTGACGACCGGATGAAGCCAGATATCGCAGCACCTGGCACCGATATTGTAGCCGCCAAAGGCTTCAGCCAGGACGGCAAAGCCTGGATAGGCAAGACCGGCACAAGCATGGCAAGTCCTTACGTGGCGGGGGTCGTCGGACTGATGCTTTCGGCGAACAAGCATCTGACGTCGGCGCAATGCTCGGGCATCCTGCAGCGCACCGCACGTCCCCTTCCGGGCGCGTCCTACGAATGGCGCAACGACGCCGGCTTTGGTGTCATCGATCCTGCTGCGGCGATCGATGAGGCTCGCACCTTCAACCAGCGTATCGAAGTCTGAAGGAGCGGTCCGTGAAACTACATATCTTTCAATCTGCAAAGGGCGACTGCCTTCTGCTCGAGGCAAAGGACGGCGCACGCGTGCTTTGCGACGGTGGAATGGCGGCGAGCATGCGCAGCCACGTACGCAACGAGCTCGGAAAGCTGCGCGAGTCGAACCACAAGCTCGACTATGTCTACGTGTCACACATTGACCAGGACCACATCTCGGGCGCACTCCAACTCCTGGAAGATGAGCTCGAATGGCGGCTATTTGAGTTTCACGAGACGCAGGGCACGCCGATCCGCCCGCCGAAGGTACCACGGCCTCCAGAGATAGGCGGCATATGGCACAACGCTTTTCGAGACCAGATCGGCAAGAACGCCGGCGATGTCGAAGATCTCCTCGCCGCGGCGGCACCCGCGCTACTGGCGAGCGGCGTGCCCGAGATCGTTGAATTCGGCGAAGAACTCCAGCAGATCGCTGTCTCGATCCCGGAGGCGATCAAGGTGTCACGCTATTCTTCCGCGGAACTGTTGGACATTCCGATCAACAAGTTGCCGGGGTCAGAGGAAAAGTCCAAGCTTCTCATGGTCCGCGATGGTCAGGGGGCTTTCGACGTCGGCTCGATGCGGCTCACGATCGTCGGACCGACGAAGGAGGAACTGACCTTGCTTCGCGACGGATGGAACAACTTGCTGCGCGACGTGAAAGGCCGGGAGTCAATTAAGAAACTGCGCGCCGAGATTAAACGAAAGATCGACTCTTTCGGTGCGGAGAGTTTCGATTTGCGCGACTGGAACGGGATTGAGGATTATAAGGGCGTGACCACGCCCAACATCGCGTCGCTGATGTTCATGGTCGAGGAGGAAGGCAAGCGCCTGCTCCTGACCGGTGACTCACAGCAGGACATCATAATCAAAGGCCTCGAACTCACCGGCTTCCTCGACGCCGGCCATCTCCATCTCGACGTGCTGAAGACGCAGCACCATGCCTCAGAGCACAATTTCGACATTGAATTCTGTCGCAAAATCTCAGCGGACAACTACGTGTTTTGTGGCGACGGTTCGCACGGCAATCCCGAATTATCGGTCATCCAGATGATCTACGATTCTCGACTGGGTCCGAAATCGAAGCGTGCGCTGGCGCCCGAAGGCAAAGACCGTCCATTCAATTTTTGGTTCAGTACGACCGTCGATAGGCAAGCGGCAGACAGCCTGCAGCGCGAGACTTTCACCGAGATTGAAAGATTGGTTGGAAAGCTCGTTCAGAAATCGAACGGACAGTTGACAGCCGCTTTCAATGATAAGGCCAGCATCGAGCTGGCCATTTAACAATTTCGCAGCGAGCACACGTGGATGGCACCGGGGGGGAGGGTTTCATGGCTTCGATGGAACAAGCGCGAGGCGATCGTGATGCCGTTTTCGGGGTTGCGCGATCGCTCACACACCGTCCTGACGATTTGGCGGCGGCGGCTCCAGACGCCGCGGAGCGCTCCCGGCGAATGTTCACGCCCTTCCTAGCCGACGACCAAGAGCGTGCGGCGACGCTCGCAGAACGACTGGCGTCACAGGCTGATGCGCAACCACAACTGAGCGACGCCGAGCGCATCGCACTCGTCATGGGAACTGCGCGCGCGGTTGCCGATCAGGGCGAGGTCGGCCTGGCCCAGCACGCCCTCGGTCTCTTCCTGACCCATCATCCGCTCGGACGAACAATGAGCGTGCCGTCGCTTCTCAAACGCACGGCACTCGCCGCCGAGGCGAGAGCGCCACTGCCGGACGAGACGCTTGGCAGTAAGGCCGACGGAGAGGAGGCAAGGCTCGACTGGTTCCGTGAAGATCCGCTGCTCAACGAGCATCACGAGCATTGGCATTGGGTCTATCCCAACCGTCGCGGCCAGGGTGATCCAATCTACAAGGTCAAGGAGCGCCACGGCGAGCTTTTCTACTATATGCATCAGCAGATGCTCGCGCGATACGATGTTGAGCGCGCCGCGATTGGTCTCGAAAAGGTCGCAGCGATCGAGAACTACAACGCGCCGCTGGGACCGGGCTACGATCCCGGGCAACTTTCGCAATACGGCTTTCAGCGGCGTGCGACTGACAGCGTGATGATACCATTCCGCGACATCACGCCCGAGGCTCAGGCTGGATTCCGTGATGGTCTCGACCGGGCGATCGCCGAGCGAGCAATGACCGATCCCGGCGGCGAAAGGGTGCCACTCGAAGGTCATACGGGGTCAAACTTGCTTGGCCTCACGAGCGAGACCACCGACGCTACGGTCAACCGCGCGTACGGCAACCATCATGGCAACGGCCATGTTCTGATTGGCGATCTCGATCAAAGTCCGAGCGTCATCCTGTCTCCTTCGACTGCCATCAGGGATCCAGCGTTCTGGCGCTGGCACCGGCACGTCGACGATATTCATTTCCGGTACCAAGACTCCTTGGCTGAGCACCCATTCGACGATGCTCCCCCTGTCGACCTTATCCAGCTCGCTGTCGCTTTTGAGCGCGATCACCCAGGGTCCGATCAGGAAGGAGCCGACCTCACACAAGCAGCTGAGGCCGCGCTTAGCGGTGGATCCACCACAACGCTCGAAACACAAATGCGTGCCGGCGCCTATCAGTTGCTGACCGGGAATCGGTACCGCTACGAGTTTCAGACGCATACGTCGTTTTTCATCGCCGCCGGATTGCTGAACCGTGACGCCGCACCCAAAGCCATCACGCTGCGGCTCTTCCTGATCCCAGATCAACTTTTCGATGTGAACGCGGATCCGACTGCGGTCGAAGGCCGTCAAATGCGTCGATTTGCCATTGAGCTCGACAAGGTGCGGCTCAACGTCCAGCCTGGCCGTCAGGTCTTCAGCCGCAGCGGACGGCAGATGTCGATCATTAGACGCCCGGCCATTGTCGATCCCATCGAGGTCGTCGATGTCGATGGCGAGCAACTTGGCGGCGATGCGCGAACATGCACATGCGGTTGGCCCTACGGGCTGCTCCTGCCTCGCGGAACCGCCGCTGGTATGCCCTTCAGGTTGTTTGCGATGGCGACAGACAACGACATAGACAGGGTAGGAAGTCAGAAAAAATGTGGCTCAATGAGCTTCTGTGGTGTGGGCGACGAATATCCTGATGCTCGTCCAATGGGGTACCCGTTCGATCGGCCGTTGAAGAAGCCGCTCACCGAGATCGTCAACAACCACAGGAACATGATGATGATGCCACTTCTCATAAAACAGATAGATGCCCGCGATCCGGTGGCATGACGCGACAGGCTACTCGCGACGACGTGGCGACAAATTTCCACCTCAAGGACGGGAGTTATTCTATGAGCATAACAGTCACGTCTAACAACGACGGCACGATCACCGTGAAATGTGGCACCGACACCGTCACAGTCGGTGCCTCGACAGCTTCCGACCCCGGTGCCTCACCAGGTATTCCTATTCTCTGGCCGCCCAGCGGAGTCACAGCTTCAATCGTAGCGCAAGGAAACGCCAAGACTGTAGTGGTGCCCGTGGCGTCGGCCAATGGACTCGCTCAGGCAATTAGAAATCAGCACGACCTGCATGCGAATGTGCAGGAAACGACGATCTTTCGATTCGATGTGCAGGGCTCGGAGCCGCTGGCTATCGAGGAACTCAACAAGGTGCTCTCGGACCTGGACAACCCTGCCTGGATGGGCACACAGATCAGACTGACCGGCGATCGCCATGAGTGAGGCCAGCGATCCCTACGCTACCGCCAAGGCAAATCTGCGAGACACAATCAAATGGCTGGCCACAAGCCTTGCAGCCGTCGGAGCTGCGGTTATTGCTGGCGCTTCGATCAACGGATTGGCCGCTTTACATGGAAAACCGTTGATATTTGCTGCCTTACTTGGGGGCGCAGGTCTTGTCGCCATCCTCACAGCGATCGGCATCATGGTGCGATTGCTAACCTCCAAAGTCTTCTACTTTTCAGATCTGCAGGACCCGAACGGGCCCGTTGCCAGCGAAATCAACGCGCGAGCCGAAGATATCCTCTCGCCTCAGACGCCTACGATCGCAGATCTGGTGAAATTCAGGCAAGGCGCTGTGGATGATCTTCACAAATCGAAGCCCGGTGATCCCTTGTATGAACTTGCCTTCCGGAAATGGACTGCCGCGAACGACTTGATTGCGCGCGTCACCAATCTTGGACAGTTCCTCGCATTTCGCAATGATTTTAACAGGCAGCAGGGGAAGCTGTTTGCTCTAACGATTGTCATCATTCTCGCTCTCGGCGGCTATGCGCTCCTTGCGGGGACACAATCTGACTTGAGTTCGGACTTGGCGCCAAAAATCGCTTTCAAACCGGGCCTCGGTTGGTCAGATGCCGCAGCATTGCTCGCCAAAGAATGCGGAGGCGATCCACTGAATGGCACCATGGTTCAAAAGAAATCGTTTGATGGGTGGGTTAGCGTGCGCTTATCGCAGCCGGGTAAATGCGGTGGGCTGGAACTCACAGTGCCGGCATCGTTGGTCCACTTATCGGGGCCTTGAATCGATACTTGTGAGGATGGGGACCATTCAATGACTGAACGCGAAACGAAAACCGTCGGCGCGCGAGCCCGCCAGACGGTCCCCGAATGGCAAGTGCCGTCCATTCTTGCCGGGTTGACGGCGGTCGGGAACTACCGGGTCCCGGATCTCGCTGACGACTTGCTTCGGTCACGGTGCTGCTTCGAGCAGAACGAAGACGTCTGGAGCGCCATCATCAGCGAGGTTGATGTCACCGCGGGGGACGAGATCGAATTGCAGGGTTTCTGGCTGACAGAATGGTTGCCTTTGAGGCCTGGCCTGTATCACACTCCTGAGGCGGCAGAATCGCGCGAGGGCGCACTGGCAGAGTCCCAAATTTTCTCGACCGACGACCGCGCACCCCTGGCGCTGCGGGGCTGGTTGAACTCGAGCAGAGCAGGCCGGCGCGACTTTGCAAGGCTGTTCAATCCCCATGGCAAGCTCAGCATGATCAACGGAGGCATCGGTTGTGTCCGGCTGAAGCCGCTTCCGAACCGGTCGAGCCACCAATGGTTGTTCAGTGCGAGCAGCTCAGGCATCGTTCATGAAGGTGTGCCGGTTGCCATTGACGATGAGTTGCGCCGACGCCTCTTCCGCGACATCCGTCGGGGTGGAGCTTTGCGCTGCGATATCCGCGGCGCGTTGAGATTCGTTCCCCGTGACGAGCCACTCGAACGGATGTGGGGAGCCAATATTCCACAGATATACCTCGAGGTCAGTGATCTCAGGCCGACTGCATTGGCCAGCGAAGAACGGGTGCCAATCGAGGTGACTGCAATAGCGACATTCACGTCGCGCCGCGAGGATATGCGCGGATTGAATGCTACATATGTCACATTCGACGCTCGCTCACCGGAAACCGTGGCCGAGGCGGCCGATTGGATCGAAAGGGTCTATGTTCGGGAAGCATATGACGGTCGTTTGGTGACGGATTTCGATGAACAGATGCGGCGATTTCCGCGTGCGACATTCAGCCTTGAGAAGTTGTTGAATGGCTTGGTGATGATTGACGACATGGAGGCTGAGCTGGCTCCCGCGTGCACGAATCTGAACCGTCTCGCGACGCTCCTGAAAGAGCGGCAGATTTTTGGAGATGTCTATGTCGCCGAGAACGTCGGAGCGATGGGACCGGGAGCAATCGCGACGAATGTTACGATCGTCACAGGACGCAAGGGGGCGGAGAAATGAATGATTTCGAAGAGGTCGTGTCGCAGTTGCGCACCGCGGTTGTTGCGGCGGGAAATGACCGCGCCGTGTCGGGCAGTGATCTACGTGATATTCTGGCCTTCCTGGTCAAAGTCACCCAAGTCGTCGATCAGTCCTTCCAGGATATATATGCAATAGCCGTCGAGCTTGCTTACCTGGAGAGCAGCGAGGTCGACGGTGCGCGCCTCAAACGCCTTCAGATGGAATTGGAGCTTCTGACTGCCAGAAGCCACTATCGTGAAAGCCTCGAAATCTGCAGCCGTCTGAAACATCTTTCCGAGCAGTTTAACGACCACATCAGATCCGCTGTTTCTGGGCTCAAGGACAGCCACAACTGGCAGCAAATTTTCTGGCTGATCGAAGATCGTGAAGGGCGGATCATTCGACTTGTCGAAAGCTCGGCGAACAATTTGCGTTATCAGCTTGATCAGGTTCGACACGGCGACGTGAGAGCAGTCAATCGTGAAGCCAGACGGCTCGCCGATGAATTGCGCCCGCTATTGAACGAGCTGCGGGAAATGACGAACGACATTCTTGGCTTGTCCGGGCGCCAAGGCTTCATCGAGTTGACTCGTGACCGCGCCACCCTTCAGCAAGCTACCAACACAGTCATCCATACGGGAGATATGTACATGACAAGAGATATTTATAGCGCGCGCAATGTCGGTGCAATGGGGCCAAATGCCACTGCCACAAACACGACAATCACAGAAAATTACGGCGCCGACCTTGATTTTGAAAAACTCGCCGCAGAACTCGCGCTCTTAAAGCAGGCGATGATGTCGGAAATGATGAAAGAAGCCGGTAAGACCGAGCATCTCGAATCGGTTGCCGCCGTCTCAGCCGCCGAAGATGCCGCCAGGCGCAAAGAGAGTTCAGGCGTGTTCGAAAAGTTGAAGGTCGCTGGAGGCTGGGCGTTGGACACGGCAACCAAGATCGGCGTGGCGGTGGCCACCGAAACAATAAAAAAGTCGATGGGACTGTGAATCGCCCGAAGCGGTCTGCCCCCGCTGTGCCACTGATAGATCGAACAAGTGGGCCACCTGCCATCGACAACCCGTGCGACAGAGGTTATCGCGTACGTCTTAGGTGCGCCCTGCTACCTATCTCTCCAGGCTCGACACAAGTGAATTGTTAAGCAGTTGAAAGGAATCGAACTTACGACAGTTCGCCCCCTGCCAACCCTAACGCATTGGTTTTACTAAAATTGCACGTCAGCAGGATACCTCCAAGCCCTGAAGGGATCCCAGCATCCGGCGAGCGGCAGTGTGCCCATGCAAATCCGCCTGACGCTATGACACCCAAGCGCCAGCGCGTGTCATGTTGTTTGTCAGCGAAACGGACATGTCGATGCGATGGAGCTGGCGGCGAAGCGGCGCGCAATCGGGATACCCCGCCTTCAGCTTCTGCTTCAAGTCTGTCAGCATCGCCTGACAGATGCCCCGGACCTGCGTCGTCTCGCAGCCCCGACCCCGGCTTTTACCCTCAACCACCTGCGGGTGGTCGATCACCTGCGCTTCCAGCCGAGCATCGAGGCATCGAGGGGCTGCGGCATGGGATGCAAGTTCTGCGAAGAGCGCGACATTCCTTTGGAAAAACTGAGGGAGCCCGAAGAAATCGCACGCTCGATGGCCTCGGTGCAGGATCAATACGGCGGATCGGAGATACATCCCTACATGCAGGCATCGATGTTCGTTCCTAATCCGCGCTGGAGTGTACGGCTTGCTACAGCGGTTCAAGAGCTAAACCTCGACATCAGGTGGCGGACGGAGAGCCGCGTCGATGCACTGCTTCCGGAGTCTATTCCCTATCTCGCACGTGCCGGTCTCAAGGTACTTGATCTGGGCTTGGAAACTGCCTCACCGACCCAGATCCTGGCGATGAAGAAAGCGAACAATCCGGAGCGATATCTTACCAAGGCGTCTGCGTTGCTTCAGGCCTGCTGCGACAACGGCGTGCTGGCGAAGGTCAATGTGCTGCTCTACGCGGGCGAGACACGAAGGACCCTGGCGGAAACCACGCAATGGCTGGATGCCCATGCGTCCTGCATCGCAGGGGTCTCCGTCGGTCCCGTAATCGCCTACGGACCGCCTGCCACTGCCGATATTCTCTTGGACGAGTGGTCGCTTGTGGGTGCTCGTCCGGTCGACGTTGCCAGCGCGGGCGAAACCGGAATCACGCGTATGCATCTCAGCGACGAGTTCGACGCGGACGCGGCCGAACTCGCGAGTCTTAAGGTGTCGAGGCGCTTCATGAGCATGGATACCTATTTCACACTGAAGAGCTTTTCCTACTATCCGCGGGATTACAATCGGGCGGATTTCGATCGCGACGTGACCGAATCGCCGGGTGGAAGACTGCCGTTCACAGTCGACCAGGTCGTCGGAGAGTTGCCCTCGACAGTAATGCAGCCAGCCTCTGGTCAACGTCGGCGGCACGGGCCTTGAGGCATTGCTCGCCTGTTGCCGTATGCGGCGATAAAGACGATCGACGTGCCGTTCGGCGGCGTGGTGTCTTTTCGCTCGGCAATCCTACTGTTCGAAACTCTGCTGTAATGACGTTGCTCAGCACAGATTCGATAGACGCCCGTCAGAGTTCGACGCTGATCAGGCCGGGGCTGGACTTGTCAGGATATGTTGTTCTGTACCCGAAATGGTTTCGAAGCTTTTCAATATCAAACTTCGACGTGAGGCTGTTTTGGTAATTGAAAATGAGTTCGATGTTCCCGCCACCGTACTTGATCGTACGGGCAATGGCCTCGAGGTGGGGGTGCTTGTGCCGGGACCCGTCGGTCGAGACAAGGAAGCGCTTCGAGCGAATTTCCTGCATCAATTCGATATTGTGCGTTCCGTGGCTGCCATGATGGGAGAGCTTGAAGGCGTCAAGCGCGATCGGTGATCCGCCATTGCGCAAGGTCCTGAGCGAGGCCGTGACCAAGGGCGCGTGTGCGTCACCGGTCAAGATTGCCTTGCGGCCATCGAATTCAGCCAGCACGCAGATGCTTGAACCGTTTGCCTCGGAAACGTCGCCCTTGAAGGGAGAAGCCGCGGCTTCTTCAAGGTCATCAATCGTGAGACCTCCGAGACTCTCGACCCCTTGTGCATCCGTGTCCTCCTTCTCCCTTCCAAGGAGGCCGGCCTTTCGCAATTCCTCCGTCCAGACCGGCTCCAGCGCCTGGAGCTTCTCCCAGTTGGGAGATAGGAGGGTCAGTGTCATGCCGCCCGCGAGAGATTTTTTCGGCAGGATCCCGCTCTCGGGTATGACGACGGATTTGCCTGCGAAGGCGGCGTTCCAAGGCCATTTCTTGACCTCGATGCCATCGGTAAAGGCCTCTCCCTGCTTGGCGCCGAGCGACTCGATCTTTTCGAGATGCTTTTGGCCGTTGAACCAGACATCCTTGAAACTGACTGGCAGGCTCGTGGCCGACAGCATGCGAAGCAAACCCTCAATATGGTCGGCATCGACGTGAGTGAGGATCAGCAACTCGAACTCGCGCTGATCGGCAGGGAGATCGGCGAAGCGCTTTTCCAGTGTTTGCCAGGCCAAAGGCCTGCCACCATCGATCAAGATCCGATGCGGCTTTTCCTCGTCGCCATACTCAATCCACAGGCAGTCACCCTCGCGACCGGGCAGCATGTCAATGCGGAAGACGCTCATCGTTTCGTTCTCTCGCTGGTCCTGATGATGGTAAAAGCCTGGGAAACATCGAGGCGAAGCGCAACCTTGTGGACAAGGCGCAGCTTTTCATCGACAGCAGGATCGCCGGCAAATTGGGATAGCCCGTCGAGCAACCAGGATATACCGAGCGAGTAATAGGGAATCCCGCGATCGAATGCTTCTAGCAGGCTCTCTTTCGCTTCGGCCTCGGAGTTTTCATAGTTCGCAAAGCGAAGGCGTAGAAAGGCCTTGACGACCGCGCCGTCCGGGATAGTGGGAAACCGTCTTGCGAGATTATCGATCCAATCGTGCCAGGTCTTATCGTGCCGACCCGCCGCAAGCAGCACATAAGCGCCCGCCACCGCTGCCAACGGATGTTCGCCCTTGCCGTACAACAGATCCCTTGCCTGGTCGAACGCGATCGCCGCTTTCGGCAAGGTGGCGGATGTCATAAGGCCAGCCATGGGTGCAAAATCCGGGTCGGCGACGACGACGCCGATCCGAACCTGATTTTCACGAGGTTCAAGTCCGACCATAATCTCCGTTAAACCATAAGTGTGGGTTCGCACAGTCATCCAGGGCAAGGGCAGGGAGACGGCGTAGGACTCATCCATCCAATCCACGCGTGCAAGGTATCGTGTTGGAGCGGTTCCCTCCGCATGATAGAGCCAGGTAAGGCTATCGAGATCGTTCCTGAAAGGCGACTCAGGCAGTGGCCTGTCTTCCTCGGACGTAAAAACCCGCTGCCAGGCCGTGGCGCCCCGCAGTGCCTTCCCGTCATCGAAGTATCGGATCGCCGGCGGACTGTTGCGCGCCACGGTGTCGCGCTCCAGGCTTTCGGGCCTTGCTCGCCTGCTGCTTAGTTTTCGGAGGGTCTGCTCACCCTCGATGTTGCCGACCAGAGTTTGCATGCCGAGCCACTCGTGGGGCGAATGCTCGGCCGAATACAGGGGAACCGACAGATCCTCGCCTTTTTCCACCGCGATCTCGGTGGTGATGATCTCGCCCGACGGCAGTGTTGCCTCGACAAGCCATCGACCAGGATCAACGTCAACTGGTTGCGAATTTCCGTGGTTGTTTGCGGGAATGGTGATTTCCGTGCGGGCGGCCCTGACCGGGTTGCCCTTTTCGTCGGAGAGCTGCTGCAGGGTAGCGACCCCTCCCATGGAGGTATCGACCGAGAATTTCTGCAAATAGACCGAAAGACTGCTCATAGCGGCACCGCGATCGTAATTTGGCGGAATGTTGGATGGACGTGGTTTTTAACAGTCGTCGACGGCTTTCCACCAAAAACCGCCGTGAATTCGTAGTCTCCTGACGGAAGTTGTAGCGCCCATTGATCAGGATCGCGTCCCTCCATCGGCGCTGGAATTGCCGCCTCGCCGCTTCGTTGGAAGCTCAAAGTGGCCGTGCCGATCGCATCGGGCGGCGTACTGACGACGTAGACCAAGGCTTCGGGGATGTCGCTGAGATATGTGAGGTAGAAATCCGAGAAGTCGTCGGCGGTCGGCACCTGCCGTTTCTCGATGTCGGCAGCCGCCCTCTCCGCAACATGCTGCACGGCTGTCTGGAGCTTGCCAGTCGTCACCCTCCAGTCGCCCATGTTATCGTCGGCGGCGAGGTCCCGAAGGCTCTTCAAAAGAGCATCCGTAAAAATCGTCGGCTTTCCAGGGATGGCGAATGCCTTGAACCCATTCAAAGTGGCATAGAAGACAGGCGCCCGGCGCGGTTCGAGCCCTTTCGGGCGAGGTCCAGCTCTAATGATGACCGTGCCTGCATATCCAGCAGCTTCAATCATGGTGTCCGTCGATGAACGGCAAGCGTCAACGAAATAGATCTGGTTGGCGGCTTTGCAGCGATTCATGCCAAGCCGAAGGATCCGAAAATCAATGGCGCCGCGCAGCGCGTTGAATTTGTCTTGTCCATAATCGGAAAGGAGCAACGCCGTGTCCGTGCCCTGGCCGATCCCATGACCGCAGAAATAGAAGATCAACTGGTTGCCGACATCGCTGTCGCCGCGATCGAAGAACGCCTTGATCGCCGCATCGGCATGCGCCGACGTCGACTCAGGCACGTTGAACGTTCGAGCAGGATCGTTCGGATCGACGAATGGGGATGGTTGTTCCTCCGAAAGAAGCAGGCTGACGCTAGCGAGCGGTTTGTCGGGATGATGAAACTCGGACATCAACCATGTCGCTATTTCGCGAGCCGATATCGGTGGCGAAGTGAGCTGTTCCATTCCATCATGGTCGGCCGAGCGGTCCGCGGTTCCGCCGTTGAGGTGGGGATAGGCTCCAACGCCGATGACAAGCGCGTGTGTCGCCGGCCCGGCTACGGCCACGTCATGGACAAGGTATTGTTCCAATCTTCCCCCTCCGAGCTTCGCACGCCAAGATCAGCATAGAACACGCTATGATGGCAAATAAAATCGTCGGATTGTTCGCGCCGCGTCGGCACTGGCCGGGATCTGCCTTTGATTTTTTGTGCCGTTCAGCGATTTGGCTGACTTGAGGCACCTGCTTCCGTTGTCTCTCCGGTGAGGCCGCTACGAGGACTCCAGATCAAAGCTGGTTGCCGTCCAGCGTGCATCGCGCCGCCGGATCGCGAGACCTCGCTGCCGTTACTCTTATCCTGCGGAGCTCTCGGCGCGCGGGAATAGATGAGTCTTGTTTGCGCTTGGAAACACCGCATCGGCGCTTTAGGGGCGGTCTTTATCCGAGATCTTGCGTAGATGAACCAAGTCATCATCATCGGCAGCGCGCGATGGCGTCGGGCGGACATTCCCGAAATACTTCCGCTCTAGACCGCCGTACTGCGTTCCATAGGCCAGTTTCGTCAGGCGCATCTGGAACATTTTGGCGCCGACGACCAATTCGACCGGATTGTTGCCGTGATTGAACAGTTCGACAGAAAAACAGCCCCGGAATCCTGGCTGCACCATCGTGTTCACGGAGATACCAAGACGCGTGTAGCTGCTTCTAGTCAAAACATCCGCGTAGCAATCGGTTGGGAGCGCGATGTATTCCAAGGTTGTCGCAAGCACGACCTGATCCGGGTAGAGGATGAAGCGTTCCCCAAGCTCGCGGCGTGTTGGCTGAAAATAAGTGGATATCGCTCGAAAGCGATCGTCGTCACGGGCGATGCCAATGTAGGGCCGACGCGTGACGATAGAGACGAGAAAATCGTAGCCGAGCCGGAGGTCGACAGTCATCTCGCCAAGTTGCTTTCGGTCGAGCAATGGCTCGATCCAGAGTCCAAGATTGTCGTTTCGATCGAGGCGCTCGAGGATATCCTTCTTGATCATTTTGCGCCCGCCCCCTCCCAGAGATGTCGAATCGAAGAGTTCCGGATGGATTTCTCGGTCAAGTCGTTGACGATCCTGATCACGTCGAGCTGGTTTGCGCCGACGGCCCACGCCGGCCCTGCACCAGATTTCAGTTTTCCGAGATAAGACCAGCCGGCGGCCATGATGCCATGAAGCTGCTCGGTTCCGGAAAGCGTAAACGGGCGGATGTCATCGAACGCAGATTCGATGGGGGGCACGGAAAAGCGTTGCTTCAACTGAGGAAGGCCGAGCTTTTCCAAAGCATTTTGATACATGGAAAGCTCATCAAACTCTTCTCCAGCAAGAAAGGCACGGATCACCTCAATCCTGTCTGCGGTCGCCGGATGAGTCAGAGTGATACCGCCAAGGGGGTTGATGGCGTTCAAGCTGTCGATGATCCCCGATCCGACATAGCAAGCGGCGAAAAGATCGGCGAAATGCTCGCGTCGATAAATTTCGACACGCTCGTGAACCGACGACGGCGCATCCGCCCGGACCGGATGCGTCAACAACGTGAGCGCGGTTACGTTGCGATCAAGATCTACAAAATGTCCGAGTTCATGATAAAGCGCGGCGCAGAAAAGTGGCATATGCTTGTAGATGCGCGGGACCCCGATGAAAATCAGCTTCTCCTTAGGCGGCTGGCCTTCGTAGCGATCCATCGCCTTCGCAACGAATTCCCAGGGGTCCCCCGGCTTGAGATGAAAGTCCTTTTCGTCGGTAAGCGCCGTCGTGACAAGGCACGGCTCCTTCATCCAATCTTCGATGGCGTGGCGCATGCAGTATTCGATCTCGTACGGAGCCTCCTTCGTGGTCGAGCCTTGAAGATAGCGATGGCTCGTCCACACCTTGTCAGCGAAGGTTCTAAGAATTTCGTCGTCGTACTGCGGAGATATGGAAAGCGCATGCCTGATGACGTCGATCAAGGCATGAGCATGCTTTTCAATCGCCCGATTGAAGTAAGGGGTTTTCGAGAGATGTGTGAGGCTCTCAGCCAAAAGAGCAAGGTCAGTCCGTGGATGCAAGTCTCGGCTCCAGATTTCGGAGCACCTTATGAGCAACAGCTGGACTGACGTCTTCAATTGAGTTGATGCCCTCAAGGGCATCACGCAACCCCTCATATATTCGCAGGTCCGTGGCAAGCTGCACGGCTTGCGGCGTCACTTGCGGGGAGATCGCATTCGGATCGTCAGAGAGTATTCTCGCATGGTGCAGTACATCATCAAAATGGAGCGACAGGGTGTGCGGTATTTCATGGCTGCCACGGTCAATCAAAACCAGTGCAAGTCGAAACAGTTCAAGACGTCGACTGGTATCGGATGGCATGGCCGCAAGCATATCGTCCCCCAACTCGCGCCGAATCGAAGCGAGAATAACTCGGCAGAGTTGAGAGTGAAACAAGAATTACTAATTTTCCGGTAAGATTCCCCCACTATCTTTGCACCATGCGATTCGACCTTGCCGCATCCAGAAGTGACATTGGCATCCATCCGTGCGACGGACCGATGGTTCGAGGCTTGGACGACCGAGCCAATCGAAGCGGATGCACCATCGCGGTCGACGGTCCGGATTGAGCGAGAGCAGAATTGGGGTTCCACAGCCGGAAGGGCATGAAAACGTTACCCACTTCGGACGATCGACCGGTCCCACGATGACGGCTCGTCCCGTCGCTAGTTCATCCGGCGCGGGCATGTCGAGGGACGTCGCAACAAGAAAATCGGGTTTGTCGATGAGACCAAGCCAGACAAGCATTTCAGCAAATGCGACGCGCAGCATCATCCTGCTCTCCCAAGAAACGGCTGAACGTCGCCAAGTCCGTGGATGCGGTCGGAGCCGCAAACCCGGCAAGCCTCCCTCTTTGCACCGGGACGGAAGTCCTCGACCAGATTGAACTTACGAACCCGGTTGGCGATGGCACCATCCTCGCCCCGGAACCGGGTCATTCGCTGGATCATTTCCTCGATCGCCATCGTCGCGACGGATGTCGTAAAGGAAATCACGGCCGGCGACGGATCGCCCTCGCCCCGCACGTAGGCCTCCACCTTGCGCCGCTCGTATTCTTCCGGATCATTGCGGCGCAACGCCTCGGCGGCGGCCGCGGAGGCATCCACAACGCGCCGGCAAACAAGGCAGCTGCTGCCGGGTTCCAAAACCGTCGCACGTCCATCGGCATCAAGGCACGAAATGCCAAACCGCTCATTTACGCGCAGAGCCAGACCGATATCGATCACCGGGATCAGGTAGTAATAGGCGAGGCGATTGATAAGCAGACGGCCGTCGTGATCATCCGTGCAGCCGAAAATCAGGTCCATCGATTTCAATGCATCGCGGCAGCCGGGAGAGCCGATCCAACAGTCATATGTTTCGACTTTCGTCCCGAGCCCCATCCTTTCGATTTCTCGCTTGGCGACATCAACCTTTTTGACCTTGCGGTCGGCGTCGTCCCAAGTCGCGCCATAGACGCGATTGAGATTGGAATGCTCGATGTGATCCGGATCGAAGATTGCGATGTGGCCAGCTCCCATCCGGGGCAGCTGCTGAAGGATTGGACTGCCCGTTCCGCCGGCGCCGACCACGCCGATGCGCATGTGGCGCATCAACCGGTTGAAACCGGCGCCCAGAGCCAACTCTTGTCGAGCAAGCGCGGGTGCTGCGAGATCCTGAGTTTCTCCAGAGAAGAACAGGGTATTCCAATCGCCGCCTATCGTGCGCGCATAATCGAGGCTCGTCACCTTATCTGGCGACGTCCACACGCGGCCGGCGACTAGATCACCATTCGCAAACAAGAGGCTCGGCAAGATCGCGCCCTCTCCGTTCCGATTCTGCGCCAGACGAACAAGATCCGCCTCGTTGCGGTCGTCTTGGGAGGAGAAGAAAGCCGGTCCGCTCGGATGGGAATGAGCGATACCAACCTGAAGACCTTCGCGCTCGGCGCGGGCAAGGAGCTCGACGAAGCGCTTCGTGCTCCAGGAGATATGCTGATGATCCGCCGATTTGATTTCGGCTTCTTCGACAGCGAGCACTTGCTTGGCCATGAGGCGCAACCGCGGCGCCCGGTCGAAAGGGTCATGCCCAATGCGTGAGACGCCGAATAAAACGTAAGCGGCGTGTTCTTTTCCATCGGACCGGCGGAGCTCGGCGCGGAGTACGCCGAGATGCAGGCCGTTGAGAGCGAGATCCGTTTTCATGCCGCAATCTCCAATGCGCGCTCGATGCGGCGCACCATCGTCCAGATGCCGTCGGTTCCGGCACGCCATGCATTGTTGTGGCGAGACCAACGCTGCCAGGTCTTGCCGCCGAAGGCGTGTGGCTGGTCGGCAGCATTGGGATAGCGCTGGCTGGCTGCCAGTCTGACCCAGGGCATCAGATAGAACATATCGGGAGCGCAGTCGGGATAGGCAGGAGGCAACAGGATGAGAATATCCGCAGCCCCCGCGTCGAAGCGTGCCGGCGGCAGGCTCCAACCTTTCAGCACGACGGCCTTGGTCATGCCATCGGAGATTTCCTCAAAGGCGATCGACTGTTCGACAAGATAGTCGCGGTCCTCGAGCGGGAGCACTGCTGCTCCCGAACCCTCGGTGGTCGTATCGATACCCGTAAAGAACCGTTCCGTTCCATCGCCCTGAAGATCGACCTTCTCCTTATTGCCGATCAGCCGATCGTCGCCGACGCGCTGCGAAAGCCAGACGCCGTAAGAATTCGGGTCGACACCTGCCAGGCGCTTCAGCTGCAGGCCGGTGATAAAAGGAAGGCCCCATTCGAACTTGCGTCCGTCGAGAACGAAGCGAAACGAACGATCGCTCTTGAAGGTGATGAACTGCTCGCGACCTTCATGACGGAGATCGACGCTCTCGTCGGGACGGATTTCTTCCAACTGACCGTCATCGAGTTCCTGGAACAGAAGATATTCATCGGTCGGGAAGAGCCTCGCCTTTTGAAGGATCTGAGCACCGGTAACGATGGGATCTTCGAAGTCGAAAGGGTGGCCGTCGATCTTGATGTCAAAGGTGTGACGGCGCTGAGAGATGTTGTCTGCCATTTTCGGATTGCTCCTGATTGCCGACAAGGCGACCGCCGCCTCGTCTGAATACATAAATAATAGCTATTTTTTAGCTATGCAATAGCCATCATTTAAATTTTTTTTGTTGACTAAATCAGTAAAATATCTACATTCGGCGAGTCCAATGCTTAGGAGGCGAGTCACGTGAAGAAAACAATGACCCTTAATCTCACCGACGCTGAGATGCAGGCCCTGCAGGAACTCTGCGATAAAAAGGACCTCTCGAAGACGGCGGTGCTTCGCCAGGCGCTCAGGCTTTATCAGCTCGTCGACGTGCGCCTTGAACAAGGTGGAAAGCTCTTCTTCGAGGATGAAGCCAAGAAGGAGAAGGCTGAACTTATGGTGCTTTAAATCGTGAACCACTCTCCAGTTTTTCTGACTGACAAGCGGACCGGCAATACGGTCGACGCGCAGCTCGTAGACGGCATCAGCGAAAGCGCTCTCAAGGCGGTCGAGACCGAATGGAAACCGGTCCTCGAGGCGCGTTTAAGAGAATTGATTTCGCAGGGCGTCGACCAATCGGAGTGGCCGGAAAACTGGCGTTGGAACTGGAGAAAGAAGATCGGCAAGATCCGGGGGCTGCTGGCCTTCGAAGCCATGTCGATCGTTTGCGACGGACAGCTGCAAGGATTGATGCTGGTTTCGGTTGTTGGTCACACCTGCCGGATCGCGGAGCAAGCCAAAAAGGACTTGGTCTATATCAACTACTTGGAGACGGCACCTTGGAACAGGAAGGCGATCGTCGCGGAACCGCGCTTTGGCGGTATCGGCACCATCATGGTGCGTACCGCCATTCAGATCAGCAGAGAGCAAGGCTTCCACGGCCGGATCGGACTGCACTCGCTACCCACCGCGGATGACTTCTACGGCAAGGTATGCGGCATGACCGATCGCGGCTACGATGGAACCTTTGACGAGCTAAGGTACTTTGAGATGACGAAGGCACAGGCTGACGCATTCTCGGATTGAATAGGAACAAGACCATGAAACTCGACATCACGAGGGAATGGTTCGAACGTAGAGCAAAGCTGGAAGGCGACTTGGAAGTCGCTGCCGGTGCGCTTGCCAGGGACCCGACCCCAGATCAATCACCTATGGAAGCTGGCATCGGCGATGCCAGCGACCCGATGCGCATGGCATTTGGATCATTTGTCGAAACGATGCGCAGGCTTCGCGGTCTATCGATCGAGAAGCTTGCCGAGCGAACAAAGCTGGAGGCAACCGAAATCATGCGGATCGAACGAGACGCGCATTTTCGGCTGGAGCCGGCTGCGATCAATCGTCTAGCGGAAACTTTTGAGCTGCCCAACCTCGCGATGCTTCAGCTGTCGGGTAACTCAATTGCACGACCGGGAATGCAGGAGCGGGCGCTGCGCTTTGCCGCGCACTCCGGAGAAACCCCTCAGAGGCTCACTCCGGACGAGCAAAAGGCGCTGGAAGAATTCATCGCCTATCTTGAGAAACAGCAGGACAAATAGCGACGGCGGCCGGGACGCAGAACAAAAGCGCCCCGGCCCTTACCCTTCCGACGATTCGGTCTGCGGATCGTCCAAGGCGTTGACACTCTGCGACAGCTCTCGACAATCCAAAATACGCCTCGCATACGACCTTCGACGACTGGATAGGTGCTATCCCTTATGCTATCTTGTTGTTGACAACAAAATGAGCAGTGTCAAATGCGATATACACCCAGCCAGGTCCGTCAGGTCGTCGGCGTTACTCAGGAAACGCTGCGGCACTGGCGCGCCGCATTGTCGTCCCTTGACGGCCTGAAGGGCCACGCCCCGATTTTCCGTCCTGGCCAGCTGCTCGGCCTCGCTGTAATCCGCACGCTCGTTGTTGACCTCGGCCTCAATGTTGGCTCCTTAAAGCGTGCCGAACGGGACATTTTTGAAATCTGCGCCAGTCCGCAGTGGTTTCGGTTGTCGGAGGGCTATCTGATGGTACGCCCACTTGAGGGTATCGCGTGGTTCATCGAACGATATCAGGATGGTGATCTGCACAAGCCTGCGATTGTCCTCCCGATGAGCCCGATCGTAGCTTCTGTTCGGGAAGCACTGCTCGAGGTCGCTCCGGACGACGCTCAGCAAAGCATTGTCTTTCCTCCGATCGAGGTGAGTGGGCGTCGGACTCGGAGCGACAGACCATGAAGGCGACCATAGCTTCGGTCGTCGCCGAACTGTCGGCAATCGGGTACAACTCCGATACATTGCTTGCCGATTACAGCTTCGCGGACGTCCTGTCACCCGCGGGTGAAACCCAGCGGGTCAGCCTCGCGGCATTCACTCAGACGCCGCCATCGTACCGGACGGCGGCGTTCGGTGTTATCGATGGCGATGGCAAACCGTCGGATTTGAAGAGGCTGCGTGCACTCGGAGCGCCGATGATCTTTGCAATCGCCGGCGATAGCGTCGAGCTTTGGCGGATGCATGCAAACGAAGCCCCTGAGCGGCTTGCGGTAACGCCGGCAAATGAGCTGCAGTCGCTGTTCCAACGCCATGCGGAACACTGGAACCCGAAAGCCATCCATCGAGCCAAGGCCATCTCTTCCGAGCCGCTGCACAACCGCCAGTTCGATTTCGTCGATATTGGGCTTTTGATCGCCATTGAAGGCGAAGTCCATCTTAAGCTCGATATTTTGCTGCGTGAGACCTTGGCCACGGTCATCGACAGCCGTGGTCGTCCGGCTATGGACGCGCGGCTGCTTTTCCAGGCAACCTTTCGCTTTCTCGCAGCCAAGATCCTTGCGGATCGAGATCACGAATCGGCTGGCGCTTGGAGCGGTGGCGACGTCGACGATGTCCTGCGCGGCATAGACCGCTACTACGGTCTTGGCTCGCTGAAGCCGTCACCCGCCGATCGCGCTCGCCTCCAGACGGTATGGCAGGGTATCCGCGGCGGCATAAATTTTCGCAATATTTCGGCCGATGATCTCGCCTTCGTCTACGAAAACACATTCGTGACCTCTGAAGTGCGCGCTCAGCTCGGCACCCATAGCACCCCGCGGCAGATGGCTGAGCACGTCGTTCGTCGCCTGGAGCTTTGGAGGGATCCCGATGGCACCCGTGTCTACGAGCCCTTCACGGGCGCCGGGGTTTTGCTTGTCGCCGCGCTTCGCCAATTGAGTGCCGCGCTTCCCCTGGAATGGAGCGACGCCGAACGCCATGCATTCCTGACGGAACGGTTGTCGGGCGACGAAATTGACGAGTTTGCTTGCGAAGTCGCGAAACTCTCCTTGATTCTGGCCGACTATCCGAACCACAACGGCTGGGATATTCAGCAGGCCGACCTGTTCAGCAGCGGAAGGCTCCGCGAACGCATAACGCCGCAAACATTCGTCATCTGCAACCCGCCGTTCGAGGATTTCGAAATGGACGAGCGGGATGGCCCTATAGCGCAACATAGCGTTTCCAAGCCGGTCGCCGTTCTCCATGAAGTGATTTCGGCACGAGCGGCCGGCATCGGTTTTGTGCTCCCCGCGACCTTCATCATGGAAAAGCGCTATCGCGAGGTGCGTGCGCTGCTTGAAAAGACCTACGCCTCGGTGGAGATCGTGGAGATCCCCGACGACGTCTTTTCTGCGTCCCGAACGGCCGCTTCGCTTCTGATTGCTAGAGATCTGCGTTCGGCTGACGACGAGCCTATCATCACCATCCGCTCTAGCGAGGTGACACTGAGAGACCGGCTGTCCTTCCTGCAGGGAGGTTTGATTACGCGGAGCCGGTCGGTGACTAGGTGGGTCGCCGATAATCCGACGGGAAATCTCTGGGTTCCTGCTTTAAACGAGGTTTGGGACTATCTCGCCGATCGGCCGACGCTCGGTGAGAAGCTGGAGCTCCATAGGGGAATTGAATGGCAAGGTGATCAATCGGAGGCGTGGAGCGTTGATCCGAAGTCCGAATACCGGCGCGGCCTGCACGGGGTCAATGGGCATCTCCAGTACCAAGCGCCAAGACCTGTTTGGCTCGATTGTCGCCCTGATTCAATCAGGGGCGGCGGGTTGAAATTTGCTTGGGGCGACCCGAAGCTCATCCTGAACGCAGTCCGGCTCAGCCGGTATTCCTGGAGGTTGGCTGCGAGCTTCGACGACACTGGCCTGATCTGCTCGCAGCAGTTTATCGGCGGGTGGCCGAAGGAAGGTGTCAATCAAACCGAAATGATCGCGCTGATGGCGGTCCTGAACGGCCCAATAGCAAATGCTTTTTCGACCGTATTTACCTCCGATCAGCGCTTTAGGCTCGGTACGCTCGCCAATCTTCCCCTGCCCTATCTCCTCTCCGAAGAGTTGATAGGTCTGGTTCAGACGTATCTTAAGGCTCTCGGGACAGTGGACCTTCTCTCCGATCGGGAGGAAGTCCTGCAAAGGACGCTGGCAAAAATTGATGCGGCGGTTCTATCGGCCTACGAGCTTCCGGTTCGGCTGGAACGCGAACTTCTGAGATTTTTTGAACAGAACCGAAGACCTGTCGCCCATGCCTGGGACGGATGGGGCAACCTCGATATGGCGCCCGGCCTCTCCCTTTCCGAAGTACTAGCGGGCGGGCGGGACCAATTCACAGGCAATTGGGTGTCGCGGACCTTTACCGCATTGCCGAAAAGCGAAGCGGATGTCGTCCGCCGATACTTGCGCTGATCCATGACCGGTTACCTGCTCGATACATCCGTTCTTATTGCGCTTGTGGACCCCAAGCATGTGTTGCACGGGGCAGCCACCAAGGCAGTCGAAGCCATGAGTGCGAACGATCTGCAGTTTGTGTCTGCGGTGAGCATCGGTGAAATTCGTACCGGTGTCACCACGGTTCAGCGCATTCATGGGCGCACGCCGGTCCATTCCACACAAGTGCTCTCCGCTGCACAATCACGCCCGCTCCTGGCAATTAACACGCAGGTCGCGATGGTCTATGGCGACCTTAAGGCTGCGCTCGTCGGCAAGTTCATGGCAAAATCGAGCAAGAACAAGCCGCCTGCGCACCTTGAGGACTGGATTGATCACGCCACGGGAAACAGGCTTGGGATTAACGAGAACGATCTCTGGGTTTGTGCGCAGGGGTTCGAACGTGACCTTCATATCGTCACATGCGACGCGGATTTCTTAAGGGTTCAGGACGCCGAGCCTCGCTTATCGCTGAGCCTGTTGCGCGCCATTTAGCTCGACTTCGCAAACATTTCCGCGCTTCATGTCAATTGGCTTCCAAGTTTCACTCCCATATCGGCATCCAATTTTGATCCCCATGGTAGATCAGCGCCGGCCAGCCCGGCGCTGGCCGGGATTACAGAGGGTAGGCCAACGCGGTGATGCGCTCGTCACGGCAGGCGAGTTCGGTGCCCACATTTTGAAATCGGCGGAGGCACCCGGATCGGGTACGTGGGGCAAAATCGGTGGCAGCGTTTCAGTGAACGAGCATAGAAGTGTGCATAACCTCGCGCATTGAGAGTTGATTGGTAGCCTGGGGATTCTCTTGCTGGGGCAAATCATGATTCGATTCTGCCATGACGAAACGGCTCCCCTCCCCCGAGCATGCCGACACGCTCTCACTGAATGCGTTGCGCGGATTGGTGACGGGTCTGTTGGAGCGGTCGCAGCAGACGGAAGCCCGGCTCGCGAAGCTTGAGGCCGAGACCGTCCAGCTGCGCGAGGAAAACGCGGCGCTTCGGCTGGAGAATACCCGGCTGAAGGTCGAGAACCAGCTGCTGCGCGATGAGATTGCGCGATTGAAGAGCCTGCCGCCGCGGCCACCGTTTCGCTCATCCGGAATGGACAAGGCAACGGACGCTGCACTCGGCAATAAGCCGACGAGTAAGAAGAAGCCACGCGGCGCAAAATTGGATGTGAAACGGGTGAGCCGGCAGGAGATCCTGCGCATCAATGCTCCGGCCGGCTCACGCTTCAAGGGGTACAAAAGCGTCTATGTTCGCGACCTGGTGCTCAAGGCCGAGCTCGTGCATTACCGTCGCGAATGCTGGGTGACACCGAATGGAAAGACCGTGCTGGCAGCCTTGCCCGCAGGGATCATGGGTGGCTATGGCGCCAATCTCAGACGGCTTTGCCTGATGCTCCATGCACACGGACAAGTGACGAGCGCACGTCTGACGACATTGCTGAATGATATCGGTCTCGATATCTCCAAGCGTCAGATGGTGCGGCTTCTAACGAAGGATCTGGATAGCTTTGTTGCGGAGGATGCGGCGGTGCTGCATGCCGGTCTGGTGTCGTCGTCGTATGTCACGGTCGACGACACCGGTGCCCGACATTCCCATAATAACTGTTACGCCACACACATCGGCGGCCCGAATTTTACTGTCTTTCGCACCACAAAATCGAAGTCTCGCCTGAATTTCCTGTCGCTGCTGCGCGGCAATTATCAGGATTATGTGCTCAACGATGCCGCATTCGACTATCTGAAAGAGCGCCGTGGCGAGCCAGTCGTGTCCGCTGGACTTCGCACTTTTGAACCACAACGCTTCTGCAACCAGGTGCCGTTCATAGCGCATCTGGCCGACAAGGGTGTCGATATCTTCGATCGGCAGGAGATCGGCACGCTTGCTGAAGCCGCGCTTTGGGGGTCTATCCGCCATCATGGCCTGGTGGGAAACATGGTAATCGTGTCCGACGATGCCGGCCAGTTCCGCGTCGGCAATCACGCGCTGTGTTGGGTCCACGCCGAACGCCTTCTGCAAAAGCTTATGCCGGCCACTGCCAAGGAGGAGCGATCCGTCGCACTTATTCGCGATCTCGTCTGGCGCTTTTACAAGGCGCTGAAGGCCTGGAAGCAGAGGCCCTCACCGCATGCTGCTCCAGCCTTCCGACGACGGTTCGACCGGATCTTCGCCCTGCGCACCGGTTATGAGGCACTCGATAAGCTGCTTGAGCGGCTGCGTCGAAGGAAGAACGAGCTACTCAAGGTGCTCGAGCATCCCGAGATTCCGCTGCACACCAATGCATCTGAAAATGATCTGCGGAGTTTTGTCACGAAGCGAAAGATCTCCGGCGGCACGATGAGCCGCGATGGCCGTGTTGCGCGCGACGTCATGCTTGGCCTTATGAAGACCTGCCAGAAACTTGGGCTGTCCTTTTACCACTATCTCGGTGACCGGCTTGGTATCGGCAACGTCGGCCAACCGGTTCCGCCCCTGTCGGCGATCATTCTCGCTCGGGCTTGAACACCCGAGGCCGCTTCGGCTCGGCTGCGCCACCACGTTGCCCAATCAACCGGCACCGCCACCTAATCCGCCCCACGTACCCGGATCGGAGGGCGAAGTTTCCCAATTTCCATATCGTTAACCATATGAATTAATGCTGTTCTTTTCCGTACCGGAAACTAGATAGACAATAGCTTCCGTCACATGCAACGCGTCCCGGTGTGACGTCTCACTTCCGATAAGTAAGGCTTATCGGAAGTGATTGATTTGAAGCCGCAAATCAGCGTGTCAGCCGTCCTGGGGCGACTGGGTGAACGGATCCGCGGTTTTCCGTGCAGTGTCAGTCCTGGGTAAACAGTCGATCTGCATTCATGCTTTCACCTGCCTTCTCAATTGTCCCGGATCATCTTCTTGAGCCGCTTGTCCCAATCGTCGTGGCTCATTATTGACAGGGTCTTCGCGGCGTCCCTGTACCGATTCTCATTCCAATCGTCGGAAGTAAGCATTGGAGTTGTTGCATGGCAATCTACAAGGGCGCGCTGGCATTGCTGGGAAAGTCGGAAACCGACGCAGCGGTCGTGGACTACTTGAAGTCGTTGGGTGCGACGCTCCCGCTCAACCGGCCGCCACGCGGCGAGAAGGAAACGAACGTCGAGGTCCCCGGTCAACAGATAGAACTGCTCTTTACTCTCGGAAGCGAGTTGCCGAACGGGACGCGCTTTGCGGAAGGGGAGTTGGTTCTGCGTACATTCTTCGTTCATCCGGAGGAAGCAGGAAGGCCGATCGATGGAACGCCTTTCGATCTCGATATGACCATGACCAGGGAGCAGGCGCGAGCAAAGTTCGGAGAACCGGAATGGAGCAGCCGTGGTAGTTTGAAAAACGATCGCTGGGTGCTTGGAGACAAGCGGATGCTTCTAAGCTTCACCTCGGACGAACAGCGCATACGACAAGTGTCGGTGTCGCAATTGTTCGAGTGAGCACTCCGGTCAATCCGAAAGATTCCACTGATCCTGGCGGGAAAGAAACTGTATCATTACAAGGAAATCGATTCCCCTTAATCAAGCTGATCGACACAGCGAAACAGGGCCGTAACGGCCGCCGTCGTTCCCGCAGCCGGATTCTCGCCTTTCAGGAGAAACTGTGGACATCATCCACCCGAAAAAATCAGCTCCTGACGCCATCGCCCGCCGCGCCGAAACGCTCGACACGATTGCTGCCGTGCTGCCGATCGACCGGCGCGACAAGCTCGCCGAGATCCTGACCGACCAGGACGTCGAGACGCTGAAACACTTGGTCAACGAGGGTATGGGCGACAACACACTGCGGGCACTGGCGTCCGACCTCGGCTACCTCGAAGCCTGGGCACTGGCCGCGACCGAAAATCCCCTGCCCTGGCCAGCGCCGGAAGCGCTGCTGTTGAAATTCGTCGCCCACCATCTCTGGGACCCAGCACGGCGGGAAAGCGATCCGGAGCACGGTATACCGGCCGCAGTCGATCAGGTGCTGCGAGACGGCGGCTTTCTCCGATCGACTGGGGCGCACGCGCCCGACACCGTGCGCCGGAGGCTGGCCAACTGGTCGACGCTGACCAAGTGGCGCGGCCTCGACGGCGCCTTCGCCTCGCCTGCCCTCCGATCTGCGATCCGCCTCGCCATCCGCGCCGTACCGCGGCAGCGCCGCCGCAAGAGCGCCAAGGCAGTCACCGGCGATGTGCTGGCAAAGCTGCTGGCGACCTGCGGCGACGACAATCTGCGCGACGTTCGGGATCGGGCGATTCTGATGGTCGCCTTTGCGTCCGGCGGCCGCCGGCGCAGCGAAGTGGCCGGCCTGCGCAAGGAGCAGCTGACGGTTGAGCCGCCGATCGAGGTACCGGATGCCTCGCTATCGATCCATCTCGGCCGCACCAAGAATTCTGGCGTCAGCCAGGACGAGGTTGTCTATCTCACAGGCCGCCCGGTGGAGGCGCTCAACGCTTGGCTGGCAGCGGCAGGAATTGATTGCGGCAGCGTGTTTCGGGGGATCGACCGTTGGGGCAATGTCAGCCGGCGGGCGCTCGATCCGAAGGCGGTCAATGATATCGTCAAGCAGCGGGTGGCGATGGCAGGGCTGGAGGTTGGGGAGTTTTCCGCGCATGGACTGCGATCCGGCTATCTCACCGAGGCGGCCAACCGTGGCATTCCCCTCCCCGAAGCGATGGAGCAATCTCGCCATCGCTCGGTCCAGCAGGCATCGAGCTACTATAACAATGCGACGCGTAGGAGCGGGCGAGCCAGTCGGATGCTGTAGCTGTGGCTCTCGGACATGCACCTGCCCTTCCGGCGAACACGGTTGGACTATAGGGTCCATGCTTAGCGAACAACGGCTGGTTCAGATCTTTGAACCGTGTCGGGAGCGCTCCGCGATGCTGGACAGATCGACTTTCTTGCCCGCGACATCCGCGACGATCTTCAAAGTGCCTCCGAGCGATTCGACATAATCGCGGAGCGTCGACAGCTTCATATCGGCGCGCTTCTCCAGTCTGGAAACGTTGGTCTGCTTGAAACCTGTCGCAGCAGACACGTCTTCTTGTGTTCGTCCGGCAAGCGCCCGCAGTTCACGCAGATTATGAGCGGTCACGAGGTCCTCGGCGCGCTTTGCAATGGCGCGCTGTTCATCCTCAGGCAGCGTTTGAATCAGCTTGTCGAGATCATCCATGCTTCTTCTCCAACTCGCTCAAATGCTCGTCGTACCGTTTGTCCGCCAGATCGATCAGCCGTTTGTAGAAGAGTTTCTGGCTCACACCGCTCTTCGCACCTCCGCAGAGGACGACCGCCTTTCGCTCCGGATCGAAGGCAAAGGCGAACCGCCATTGTACCTTCAAGATCTTGACGCGAAGCTCTTTCATGTTCGCGTGTCTGGAGCCTTCGAGGGTGTCGACCTCAGGTCGTCCCAATCGAAATCCTTTCTCGCGAAGCAGCACCAGATGCGCGAGCAATTCGACCCGGACATCGGCTGGGAGGTCTGCGATCTCGCCTTTGAAGCGATCATGAAGCTCGACCTTCCATTGCGTCATTTCATATCCTGATTGATATAGATACTTTGGGATATATAGTCCACGTCTTACCTCAAGGCAATAGTGGTTGGCATTTGCTCAGGAGACCTCAGCAACCGAACGGGGACGGGCGTCACCTGCATCGGTAGAAGGGCATGAGACATAGGGGCAGTTGGTTCAAGCTCGAACGTAATGCCTGGCGACGGACTTGGCGCCGGATGGCGTTGCCGTTTCAGAGGGCCTTGGGCAATAGGGCTTCTTAGAGCTATTGGTGATGTTTTTTCCAAAAGTCCACGAACGCGCGGAGCTTGGGCAACATCTGTTTCCTGTTGGGGAAGTAGATAAAGAACCCGGGACTTTCAGGCATGAAGCCTTCCAGGCACGGCTCCAGCAGTCCCTGCCGGACCAGGGGCTCAACAACCGAGGCAATATTGTAGGTGAGGCCGACGCCCGCCACGGCAGCGGACGTGCATGTCGCCGGCCCGTTGACGGTCAGCGGGCCCTTTACGTCCATAGTAAAGGTTCGCGGTTCACCGCGCCCGGATCGCACCGTGAACATCCATCGGTAGAGCGCGCCCCCGAACAGCCGAACGTTGATGCAAGCATGCTCACTGAGCTGTTCCGGACGTAGCGGTTTACCTCTCCGGGCGAAATATGCAGGAGATCCGACGACCGTCAGCAGCGATGGCTTCGTGAGCCTTACCGCGATCATGTCTTGTGCGATCATCTCGCCGATCCGGATGCCGGCGTCATAACCCTCCGCCACGATATCGACGAAACGGTCTTCAAACACCAGCTCCAGCTCGACGGCAGGATACGCAGCGGCAAAGCCCTCCAGCACCGGCTCGATCAGCGTCTGGGCCACGTAAGGGACGCTGAGGCGTAGCAGCCCTGCGGGGTTGACACCCATTCGCTGGGCGGCCTCAATGGCCGCCTCGACATTGGCCACGCTGGCCAGCGCCTCCTCAAGGAACAGTTCACCGGCTTCGGTCAGTCCCACCGACCGCGTTGTGCGGGTCAGTAGCGAGGTGCCGACACGGGCCTCAAGCCGCTTGATGCTCCAGCTCACCGCCGCCGTTGTGACCCCCAGTTCCACGGCTGCAGCGGTGAAGCTGCGCTTCTCGGCGACGCGCGTGAAAATGACAATCCCGTCTAACAGATCGGCCCGCATTATCAAATCCTGCTTAATAGGGCGTCAAATGGATCGCCGATTGTTAATTCCAGCGCCATAGCCCACCTTTCGGGAGGATTCAACGAGGATGCTCTCATGACCCCTACATCGATCACGCGCCGGACGTTTGGCCTCGCCGTTGGGGCAAGTGCCATCCTCCCAAATACAGGAACCTATGCCATGTCAGAGTCCCTTACCGAACGGAGCCAGCCCAAGTCGCAGAAGGTCAGCTTTCCGAGCGGCGACGGCGTTGTTGTGGGGAACCTTTATCTGCCCGAGGAGCATGACCCATCCCGGCGTTACCCCGCTGTTGCCGTCGCCGGCTCGCTGAGCTCGGTCAAGGAACAGATGGGTGGCAACTATGCCGGTGAGCTGGCCCGGCGCGGCATCATTGCCCTAGCGATCGACTACCGGAACTACGGCGAAAGCAGCGGCGCCGTGCGCCAGTACGAAGACCAGGACTCCAAGGCCGAAGATCTGTCGGCGGCACTGCGCGTCCTGAAGGCGCGCCCGGACGTCACGGCGACCGGCCTGCTTGGCATCTGCACCAGCGGCGGCACAGCCCTTTACGCAGCCGCCAAGGATACCAATGTCCGGGCCCTGGCAATTGTCGTCGGGTTCTTTTCGGATCCAGACTTTGCGGTCAAAATGTTTGGCGGCCAGGAAGGCGTGGACCAGCGGATCGCGGCTAGCCGTGCGGCCCGCATGCGCTATGAGGAAACCGGCGTCATCGATACCGTGTTGACCTACAATCCCGGTGACAAGACGGCCGTGAGCGCGAGCCCGAGCGAATATTACATGGACCAGACACGAGGCGGCGGTGTGCGTTCCTGGCGCAATGAGTTTGCGGTGATGGGCTGGGAGCCCTGGATCGCCTTCAATCCGGTCGCACAGGCCGAGAAGGTCACCGCGCCGGCACTGGTGATCCACTCGGACGGCGCGGCGTTCCCCGACCAGGCACGCAAGGTCTACAATCAGCTAGCGGGTCCGAAGGAACTGCATTGGGCGGTGGGTAAGCATTACGACTTCTACGACCAGGCCGACACCGTGCGGCAGGCCGCCGACCGGGTTGCCGCCCACCTCCACAGCAAGCTGGTTTGACATACAACCCAGCTTTCGCGCGAGGTTTCAGACCAGAGCTCGCCGGTTGGTCTTATCCGCCACTGAGGGCACGGTTTTATCAGGCGACCGATCACGCGGTTCGACGGCGTAGCCCAGAGAAGCCTGCTAGGTATAGCGTTCCATCGTCAACAGAGATGCGGCCGTTGAATCGGCCTCTGCATATCACCACTTGCCACCGAGTTTGATCGAGAATGGAAACTCGTCATCGCTGCGTCTTACGAACCCCTTCTTCTTCAGGCTCAGTTCGTCATCGTATCGGATGCGAGCACCTATGCTGAATAGCAAAGTTCGCTCCGCCATTGCAGCTGCCGACGACGAACCCGTTCCTTTCTGATATCCTGTACGCTCACGCCCCATCTTCTCGATAGCGTCAGATAGCGAGCTGAGCGCATGATTCTCGCTAAACAGCCCAAAGGCGATGAGACTCGCAAAGGATGTCGCTCCACTAACCGAAGACACCTTGGAGTTCGGTCGGGTAACCTCCCAAATTTTCGCGCCGGGCTGCAGCCTCTGACGTATCTCCGCTGCGATGAAAGAAGCCGAACGGGCACTGACACCAATTGTGGAAGCTGGATCGTGATAGAACAAATAGTGCGCAAATAGGTCTGCATCCGCCATCGCCACCAATTGATGGTTTTTCCCAAACCTCGCGCTTTCCCTTAACCATACTTCGGCAACGAAATCGGGGCCTGTCCTTTTGCCCTGAAAAAGGGCGCCCAAGTTGAGTTCTTCACCGGTCTCAAGGGTAATGTGGATCAATACGGCGAGATCGGCACCTGACTCTGTTTCGGTGGTCGTTTGATCGATCTCGAAATAGCCGACCTCGAAAGGAAACTCCCCTTCGTAGCCGAGTGACTTAAAAAGCCTCGGCCCCTCTTCTTCGGCAATTTTTCCAAAACGCTCCGGTAAAATGTGGTTGAAATCGCGTTCATAAATCTTGGCTGGAAAGGACTTGTAGGTTTGGCGCTCGGCTTCCGTGGCGAGCCAATAGAGCAACGCCTGGACGTCGCGTGCAAGGACACCAGGCACAGTCAATTGATCCTCAAGCCGATCGAAGTCCGTCCGCCACGTTCTAACCGCGAAGTGCTCCATCATATCGGAAACACATCGCATGCGAATCTCGGAATTGCCTTCTGAATGATGTAATCCTCGAGCAGCTCGATTCCTCCATCGCGAAAGTGCCGTGACCGCATACTCCTCAAAGACACGCAACTGCTCAGGTGGAGCAATCCGTCGGACCGGCACACGGCGAAGCATGTTAATTGCGTCATCACGATTTCCAGAACGAACACTGGCCAGCACCTTCGCCAAGGAGCCGTTGAATCCTGATGTAAAGCTCGCTCCCTTGATCTTCGTCAGAAAGCGTTCCCTGACCTCACTCTCGACGTGACGCGCGGCGGCAAGTACGTCCTCGTGGGCCCGCATCTCCGTTCTGATTTTAGAACGCCTTTCGAGGATGGACGAACGACGAGCATCGTTTCGATCAACGATGCCAACATAGTCCTGCGCGGGTCCCTCTGGGCTCAGGCCCGCCGCGATTAGCTGTTCCTCAATTTTCCGTGTTCCCTCGAGAAGCAGGTCCATTGATGGCCGGGGGCGCCTTGAGAGCCTATCAATCAGGCTCAACAGCTTTCCCTTGACGCCAACCCTGTTCTCAATCTTCTGAACAGCGGCAAGTATTTCCGAGCGCTCCGCCAGCAAAGCGATGTGGGCGTTTGCCAGAGTGTGGGCGCTGTATGACCACTGAGGCGGCTCCTCTCCCGGATCCCCGAGCTTTTGAAGCTTCGAGGCTGCAGCTCTCTCTATGTGTTTTAATGATCTATGAGCTCTCTAAAATTTTCGATCATTTGGCCTTGTTTCTTTCACCTTCGTAGAAGGAGTATCAATAATTTCAATGGATTAATATGTAGTCAGCTGACGACAGGTGCTGAGAGGACATCCTGTTGGTTTCAGCCGAACCGACGAGCAACTTTCATCATCCAGCCACCTGTGTTTCGCCGCCGCGGCCCCGAAGAAGCGCCATCAGCATTGGCCCAAGCGAAAACTCACCCCGTCTCGCCCGCGATGTCAGGTCGCGAAGATATCCGCCGGCCGACGTGATATGCCCTGCCCGCTCCAATATTGCGGCCATCGTCGCTGCCGCATTCTCCGGCCCCATTGCTTCGCAGGCGTCCTGGTAAGCCGAGGGGCTCACGCCGAGCATCGAACGCACCACAACGGCTGCCATCATCAAGTCCCGCCAGGTCCCGACCGACCCGGCCGGGCCGTAATTTGAAATCTCCGGGCAGGCTCTCAGCACCATCCCAAGTGGGAACGACTTTATCGGTTCAGCCTTCCATTCAAGATTTTTGCTCGGCTTCGCGCCCTGCTCCTTTTCAGAGCTAGGTTCAAGTTCATAGCTGGATTCGGTATTTGAATTCTGTATGTGCTGACGGAATTCGTTGTCATTGCTGTCGCATTCTTCAGGATTAACGTGATTTTCCAACAAATTGACGACTTCTTCTTTTAGCAGATCGAGCTCTTCGAGAATTGCAGCCAATTCCTGCGGCGCTTTTGCCCTCCGCAGCTGCGATACCGCTTGGACGTAGAGTTCTTCAACTTTGGCCCAATCCCCGGGAACATGATCTTCCATTGCCGCGGAGATCAGCTTCCGGACATCCCGCCGAGCGATTGTGACGCGCTCTTTGATGATCTTGAGCTCCCGATTAGCCTCTGCGACCTGCTGGGCCATGACAGCAAGTTCTTCCGAGCGGGCCAGAAGCGGTGCGAGACTGAAGCCATAGGCGGTCTCGATGGAACCGTCCGAGCCCTTTCGGGCATAGCGCTTGCCATTCGGACTGTCGTTTCGTTGGATGAGGCCGGCATCCACCAAAAGGGCCAGGTTCTCGCGCAGCGTCGTGCCGGCGATACCATTTGCCCGTGCCACGAGCTGAGCATTGGACGGAAACACGATAAGATTCGCTTCCTCCTTTAGCTCAGTCTCAGGATAGAACGAGAGAAGCGCGTTGAGCACTGCTAGCGCTCGGTCGCGCAAGCCCAGCAACGATCGCGCGTCGCAAGCGTCGCGGTAGATCTTCCACTTGTCGGCGGACTTGCCTTGTTTGATCGCGGCTGATTTGAATTGCGCTGTCACCAAAGCAAGCGTCATCGGCCGCCGCCCGAAGGGCGTCGTCACATTTCCACTCTGCATTTCTTTCACCTTCCAATAGGCAAAAGAAATCCGCTCACCAAAACGGTGCCAAAGACTCTTGACTGCGATTCATGGAAATGCGATTCTCAGGCTGCTTAGACCATTGAGAGAGGCTTCCACGACGGCGACGTTTGGGGGCCTTTTTCTTTTGCTGCTCCTATCCTCACTTATCCTTCAGATGACGGATTTTCCTTCTTGAAGTCTGCGTAGAGCGCGGGAAGCTGCTCCATAACAAACTTGGCAAAAGCCTCGTCCCGATCTCGGTTCATTTCAATTTTGCAATGCTTTCCCCCGACGGCGAGCGTTGCGATTTGCGCCCCGGCAGCCGACTTTGCGACCAAGCGGGGAGGGGATGCGGACGATGTCTTCGCATCATCTAGCTTGGACGCTCTCAGCACCGCCAGGAACCGATCATCCGAATCCTTATGTTGGAACGATTTGTCCTCGGTAGCCTTGCGGGCCTTCTTCTCCGCGCCCGAAACTTTCAAAAGGTCTGCGAGCTCCTGCCACCTCGGCCGACCGATCTTCGGGGCGCGGCCGATAGAGTCGATCAGCCACCTGGGCACTGCCCGCGCGACGCTAACGAGCTTTTGAACTTCTTGACGGTCAACGGACAATGCCGTCTGGATGAGCGACCGTTGAAAGCCGCCGTCCTCGAGTCTCAGGGCAAACGCCGCCCGTTCGATAAATGTCAGGTCTTCACGCGCAGAATTCTCGATGCCCTGCGCCACGACAAGGCGATCGTCATCCAGCTCGCGGACATAGGCTTTCACCTTCAAGCCGAGTTCGGAAGTCGCACGCAGTCGACGGTGGCCGTAGGCGACCTGGTAGCGCCCGACCTCAGTAGGATGTGGTCGAACAAGAATTGGAATCTCTTGCCCATGTTCTTTGATCGACGTCTTAAGGGCCTCGACGGCTGCAATGTCCTGGTCCGCGAAGCGATCGGCGAAGGGCGAGGGGTCGACCAGTTCTGGCTCAAGATCTATTGGAAAGGCCCCATTGGCAACTTGCTGCTTGAGCTCTTCGTAGTCTCTCTCCACCTCAGAGAACGTATCTTTCAAAGAACGAACCGCACCCGACGCAACTCGCTGCACAGGCTGCCGCGCCTCATCAGCAACAGTCTGATCGTTGCCGCCAGCAAACATGGAGCGAATGGATTGTGTGCGCTTGCTCATCGTTACGATCCTATCCAACCAACCGCTGCAGTAAGATCGTGTAGTCAGCTGACAACACGTTAAGACCTTGATTTCTCTGGAAGTGAGCGACGATCATCGACCCCACACCCTATTGATCTGTTCGATCACTTCCAGGTTCACGGCACTGATGGATTCCATAGCCCGATCATAAGTCGACCGCCCTACGGCTCCTCGCGAGAGCTCATACAGCGACTGCTTGGTAAGACCCGCATTGGCAATAGCAGTCGACTTCCATGCCGAGGCCGCCATGACGTCGGTTCCGAAGACGTCGCGAAGCAGCGCCACAATTTCCTGTTCGGGAACATCCCGCGGATCGTGCCTGGTGATGAGAAACCGTAGAAAGTCGTAGTCGAGGCGGCCGCCGGCTTCTTCGATGACCGACACGAGATCGGACGTCATTAGGAGGAACTGGCTCATTGACGCGACATCGACCATCTGGGGATGGACAGTCACGATCATGCCGGTCGCTGCGTTGAGGGCACCCATGGTTAAAAAGCCGAGTTGTGGGGGGCAGTCCACGACCACGACGTCAAAGTCCTGTTCGACCTGGTCGATTGCGCCTGCGACACGTCTGAAGAACAGATCCTCCGGCCGTCCTCGGTTCTGCAGCATGAATCTCGGGGTCTGGTGCTCGAACTCCATCAGTTCGAGATTGCCCGGAACGATGCTTATCCCGGTAAAGTAGGTGGGCCGAACGACGTCCCTCATGGCCACCCGCTGGTCATCGTAGCGGATTGCCCCGTAAAGCGTCGTGTTCTCGGCAACGTCGAACTCCGGTTGATAGCCGAACATTGCGGAGAGGGAGGCCTGGGGATCGAGATCAATCGCCAGGACGCGGTAACCCTGCAAAGCGAGTCCTTGCGCAAGATAAACGGCTGTTGTCGTCTTCGCAGACCCGCCCTTGAAATTTGCGACCGTGATGATCTGGAGTTTCTCGCCGCTGCGCCGACGCGGCCAAAACCTGCTGGCTTCCTTCGGTCGAGCTCCAGCAAGGTATTCCCGGAGTTGATTGATTTGCTCCAAAGTGTAAGACCGCCGGCCTGCCGTTCCCAAATCAGGCGACGGGCCAAGTCCGTCGAGCGAAAGCTGGCGGAGATAGCCGTCGGATACGCCGACGATTTCAGCCACCTCGCCCGAAGTGAACGAGCGAAGCGACTTCTGTGCGGTAGGGGGAAAGGCGCGCTCTCCGACCGCCCTCAGTCTCGCAGACAGCGCTTCCGCGCGCTGGGTGATGTGTGCGGAAGTTGATGCTCGATTGATGTGCCTGTCAATCACGTTCACTTTGGCCTCTGGTTTTCAGACGGTTTATCGGCGTCAGACGCGCTATTGCCGTCTCAAGATAACGCACGATTCTCACGATGCCGCAAGGGAAATAGGGTTAACAAGATCTTAACGTCGACCGCCCGCTGGCGCTCCGCACCCGCCACAAGCAAAATTTCTATTTTATTCCATCGGGATAGATAGCATGCAGCTCAAATGCGCCTAAAAGCCTACTAACACTTTTGATAGTAATTTCGATGCGTTTCGAACAGCCGGCGCGAACTCAGCGAGGTTGTTACCCACAGAATCACTGCTAACACTTCTGCTAGTAGATCGCCTGCTCCCCCACGTGCACACCTCCTGCGTTGATTCAAGCAAGAGGCTCTTCAATGCACTTAAAGGCAATCCGCAACGCAAAGTCGCCAGAAGATTTGGAGCTGCTCGACCAAATGCACCGCCTTCGTGCAACAGTGTTCGAAGGGCGACTTTCATGGAAAGTCCATTGCTTCGAGGGCAGGGAGTTCGACGAATTCGACGCCCTCTCACCTACTTACGTACTCGCGACGACCTCGGAGGAGCGGGTTGTCGGATGCGCCCGGCTACTGCCGGCAATTGGCACGACGATGCTGCAGACTGTTTTCCCGCAGTTGCTCGAAACTGGCCGGCTTATCTCACATAGCCGCATGATCGAAAGCTCGCGATTTTGCGTCGATACTGCATTCGCCGAGGGAAGGGGGGCAGGCTCACTTCACAACGCGACTTTGGCGATGTTTGCCGGCATCGTCGAATGGTCGATGCTGAACGGCTATTCCGAAATCGCCACCGCGACCGATGTGCGGTTCGAACGAATCCTGAAGCGCGCTGGCTGGCCACTGCGGCGGCTCGGCGACCCGAAGATGATCAACGAAACGCACAGCGTCGCGGGTGTCCTGGTCGCCGACCAAGCCAGCTTCGATCGTCTCCGCCCTGAACACTATCGCTCTTCGTTCATGACCCTCCAACAGAAGGCTGCGTGAGAAATGATGACCTTACAACATCGCTCTCTTCCGCGTTTGGTGACCAAGCTCCAGAACGCCCTCGGCGATCATCTGTGCGTCGCGCTCGAGGACCCGAGCGTCGTCGAGATCATGCTCAATCCGGACGGAAAGCTCTTCATCGAACGCTTGGGGCACGGCATCGCCGCCGCAGGGGAGATGCCACGAGCAGCGGCGGAGACAGTCATCGGCAGCGTTGCCCATGTTCTCAATTCCGAAGTCGATGATGAAAGCCCCATCGTTTCGGGGGAGCTTCCGATCGGCGGGCATCGTTTCGAAGGTTTGTTGCCGCCTGTGGTCGCCGGTCCGTCGTTCACGATTCGCCGGCGCGCGTCACGGCTGATTCCGCTCGACGATTACGTGGCGTGCAAGACGATGACGGCCGAGCAAGCAAAAGTGATTCGAAGCGCCGTCGCCTCGAAACTCAACATCGTGGTCGCAGGCGGCACGGGTTCGGGCAAAACGACGCTGACGAACGCGATTCTGGGGGAGATTGTTCTTCAGGCGCCCGACGACCGGTTGGTCATTCTTGAGGATACCGCAGAAATCCAGTGTGCCGCCGACAATGCTGTCTGCCTCCACACGAGCGACACCGTCGATATGTCTCGCCTGCTGAAGAGCACGATGCGGCTTCGGCCAGACCGCATCATCGTGGGCGAGGTTCGCGATGGAGCCGCGCTCACGTTGCTGAAGGCATGGAACACCGGCCATCCTGGTGGGATTGCCACCATTCATTCGAACACGGCGCGCTCCGCCTTGCAGCGCCTCGAGCAGCTTACCGCCGAGGCAAGCCAGCAGCCGATGCAGGCCGTGATCGGCGACGCAGTGGATCTCATCATTTTCATCGAGAGGACGCCTAAGGGGCGGCGGGTCACCGAAATTCTCCATGTAAGCCGCTTTGCCGGCGGCCTATACCAAGTCGAACCCTATGCAGAGGACGCGCGCGATGCAGCTTAACCGGTCTCTTCGATCTATCAGTCTCCTGACCGTCGGCGTGGCCGTGATGGCGTCACCCGCCTTGGCCAGCTCCGGCGGCGGCGGTCTGCCATGGGAAGGGCCGCTGCAGCAGATCCAGGAATCGATCACCGGTCCGGTCGCCGGCGCCATCGCGCTTGCGGCAGTGGCGATCGCGGGCGGCATGCTGATATTCGGCGGCGAGCTGAACGATTTCGCGCGACGGCTCGTCTATGTCGTGCTCGTCGCCGGCATCCTGCTCGGGGCCACCAACATCGTCGGCCTGTTCGGCGCCACCGGCGCCTCGATCGGGCTTCCCAACGAGAGCGCAATGTCCATCAATCAAAAGGGCGAGGGGGAGGGGACTCATGGCTGAGTCCTTGTCCGGGCTGCAACGCAACCGCATCCATCGCGCGCTGTCGCGACCGAACCTGCTGATGGGTGCCGACCGAGAATTGGTGCTGCTCACGGGTCTTGCCGCCGTCATCCTTATTTTCGTGGTGCTGACCTTTTACTCGGCACTCTTCGGCGTCGCCGTCTGGATCCTCATTGTCGGCCTGCTGAGGATGATGGCGAAATCCGATCCGCTGATGCGGCAGGTCTATATCAGGCACATTTCCTACAAGCATTACTACAAAGCGACCACGTCTCCGTGGCGGCGCTATTGAGGAGGGCTGGCATGGTCGCTCTCAAGCGCTTCCGGGCCACCGGTCCATCCTTCGCCGACCTCGTCCCCTATGCGGGTCTGGTCGACAACGGCGTGCTCCTGTTGAAGGACGGCAGCCTCATGGCCGGCTGGTATTTTGCCGGGCCGGATTCCGAAAGCGCCACCGACCTCGAACGCAACGAACTGTCGCGGCAGATCAATGCCATCCTGTCGCGCCTTGGAAGCGGCTGGATGATCCAGGTCGAAGCCGTCCGCATTCCGACGTTCGACTACCCCTCAGAGGATCGCTGCCATTTCCCCGATGCGGTGACGCGCGCGATCGACGCGGAACGCCGGGCGCATTTCGAGCGCGAGCGGGGACACTTCGAGAGCAAGCACGCGCTGATCCTCACCCACCGGCCGCTCGAATCCAAAAAGACGGCTTTAAGCAAATACATCTATTCCGACGAAGAGAGCCGCAAGAGGACCTATGCGGACACGGTGCTGTTCATCTTCAAGAGCGCCATCCGCGAGGTCGAGCAATATTTCGCGAACACCCTTTCGATCCGGCGGATGGAAACGCGGGAGGTCCGCGAGAGGGGAGGGGAGCGTCTCGCTCGCTATGACGAGCTGCTGCAGTTCGTCCGCTTCTGCATTACTGGCGAGAACCACCCGATCCGACTTCCCGATGCCCCTATGTATCTCGACTGGGTCGCTACCGCCGAGCTTGAGCATGGCCTGACCCCGAAGGTTGAGAACCGTTTCCTCGCCGTTGTGGCAATCGATGGACTGCCGGCCGAGAGCTGGCCGGGCATCCTCAATAGCCTCGACCTGATGCCGCTCACCTATCGGTGGTCATCACGCTTCATCTTCCTCGACGCGGAAGAAGCACGCCAAAAGCTGGAGCGGACCCGCAAGAAATGGCAGCAGAAGGTTCGGCCGTTCTTCGACCAGCTGTTCCAGACGCAAAGCCGGTCGGTCGATCAGGACGCCATGACCATGGTGGCGGAGACCGAGGATGCGATCGCCCAAGCATCGTCGCAGCTTGTCGCCTACGGCTACTACACGCCGGTGATCATTCTCTTCGACGGCGACCGCGAGGCCCTGCAGGAAAAGGCAGAGGCGATCCGTCGGCTGATCCAGGCCGAAGGATTCGGGGCGCGGGTCGAGACGCTAAATGCGACAGATGCCTATCTCGGCAGCCTGCCGGGGAACTGGTACGCCAACATCCGCGAGCCGCTGATCAACACCAGCAATCTTGCGGATCTGATCCCACTGAACTCGGTGTGGTCGGGAAATCCGGTCGCGCCGTGCCCGTTCTATCCTTTGAATTCTCCGCCGCTGCTTCAGGTCGCAAGTGGCTCTACGCCGTTCCGGCTCAACCTGCACGTCGATGACGTTGGGCACACGTTGATCTTCGGGCCGACCGGATCGGGAAAGTCGACCCTTCTGGCGCTGATCGCGGCGCAGTTCCGGCGCTATGACCGAGCCCAGATCTTCGCCTTCGACAAGGGGAGTTCGCTTCTGCCCCTGACGCTGGCTGCCGGCGCCGATCATTACGAGATCGGCGGCGACAATTGGGAGGAGGGGAAGGCCCTGGCCTTCTGCCCGCTCTCGGACCTTGCCACCGACGCGGACCGGGCTTGGGCCACGGAGTGGATCGAAATGCTGGTGGCGCTGCAGGGCGTCGCCATCACGCCCGATCATCGTAACGCCATCTCGCGACAGGTCGGGTTGATGGCGACCGCGCCCGGGCGGTCGCTGTCGGACTTCGTCAGTGGCGTGCAGATGCGCGAGATCAAGGATGCGCTGCATCATTATACCGTCGACGGCCCGATGGGTCAGCTTCTCGACGCCGAGACGGATGGGTTGACGCTCGGCGCCTTCCAGACGTTTGAGATAGAGCAGCTAATGAACATGGGCGAGCGCAATCTCGTGCCTGTGCTCACCTATCTGTTCCGCCGCATTGAAAAACGCCTCGACGGCTCGCCGAGCCTGATCGTGCTGGATGAGGCCTGGCTAATGCTCGGCCACCCGGTGTTTCGAGCCAAGATCCGTGAATGGCTGAAGGTGCTCCGTAAGGCGAACTGCGCGGTCGTGCTCGCCACTCAATCGATCTCGGACGCCGAGCGTTCCGGGATTATCGACGTGCTGAAGGAATCCTGCCCGACGAAGATCTGCCTTCCGAACGGTGCTGCCCGCGAACCCGGCACCCGCGAGTTCTACGAGCGGATCGGGTTCAATGCGCGCCAGATCGAGATCGTTTCGAACGCGCTTCCCAAGCGCGAATATTACGTCGTCAGCCCCGAAGGCCGGCGGCTGTTCGACATGGCGCTCGGCCCGGTGGCGCTGAGCTTCGTCGGCGCGTCTGGCAAGGAAGACTTGAAGCGCATCCGCGCGCTCCATTCAGAACGCGGCCTCGACTGGCCGATAGATTGGCTTCAGATGAGAGGAGTTCACGATGCCGCATCGCTGCTCAACGCCTAATAGAATGCTCGCCGCTCTTGCGGCCGTCGCTTTGGCGATCGGCAGTACCGCGCCGGTGAACGCCGGCACCGCCACGGGCGCAGCGACCGAGTGGACGCAGGTACTCAACAACAGTGAACTGGTCGCCCTGGTCGGAAAATCCGGCGAGCAGGTTCAGAACCAGCTCACACAGATCAGTCAGCTCGCGCAACAGATCGAAACGCAGCTAAACATCTATCAGAACCTGCTTCAGAACACGGCGACGCTGCCGTCGCATATGTGGGGGCAGGTCGAGAGCGACCTCAACCAGTTGCGCAGCATCGTCGATCAGGGCCAGAGCATTTCGTTTTCCATGGGCAATGCCGACGATGTGCTGCAGCAGCGCTTCCAGAGCTATTCGAGCCTCAAGACCAACCTGCCAAACGCGACAAGTTTTTCCTCAAACTATCAGACCTGGTCCGACACCAATCGGGACACGATAGCGAGCACGCTGAAGGCCGCGAGCCTGACGGACGAGCAATTCGACAGCGAAGAAGCCACGATGTCCTCGCTGCGGTCGATGTCCGAGACATCAGATGGGCAGATGAAGGCGTTGCAGGTCGGCCACGAGATCGCTGCGCAGCAGGTCGCGCAAATGCAAAAGCTCCGCGGCCTCGTCTCGCAGCAAATGACGATGATGGGCACCTGGCTCCAGACCGAACAGACAGACAAGGATCTGGCCCAGGCTCGGCGCGAAAAGTTCTTCAACGCGGAGGTCAAGACAATCCCGGAAGGCCAGCAAATGGAGCCTCGCTGGTGAGCCGCTCCCTCGTCGTCGCCCTGCTCGTTCTTGTCGCTGCCCTTTCGTCTGCAGCGACAGTGCTGATTGTCAATTCGAAAGATACCGACAAAGCTCCACTCTCCGACGCCCAACGCGTTGCCAGAGAAAAATTCTTCGGCTCGAACAAAGAACTGCCGCCGATCAAGGATGGCCAGGAGATGGGTCCAAGATGGTGAAATCCAATCTTGAACGGTCATTCCTGGTCGCGGGCCTCCTTTGCCTCGTATTGGCAGCTCCCGCCTTCGCGCAGGAGGGACAGGTCCTCACCGAACTGGAGAACCAGGTTTCGACGGCTGCGAAGGGATGGGAAAACACCATCATGGACGCGGCCAAATCGCTGTTCTGGATCCTGGCCACCATCGAGATCGGCATCGCGGCCGTTTGGCTCGCAATCCAGGCCGCGTCACTTGATAGCTGGTTTGCCGAGCTGGTCCGGCGGATCATGTTCATCGGGTTTTTCGCGTTCGTCCTCACCCAAGGTCCGACCTTCGCGCGAGCCGTGGTCGACAGCCTTTTCCAGATCGGCGCCGGCGGCGGTTCGGCGTCCCCCGCCGAGATCTTCGACGCCGGCATTCGGGTCGCCTCGCAAATGTCGCAGCAGGCCCAGTTCGGCGTGTTCGAGGACAATGCGCTGGCGATCGCCGCGGTGCTGGCAATGTGCGTCGTTGTCATCTCCTTCTCCCTCGTTGCGGCGATTTTCGTGGCGGTCATGGTCGAGATGTATGTCGGCCTGCTCGCCGGCATGATCATGCTCGGGCTGGGCGGCTCGTCGTTTACGAAAGACTTCGCGGTCCGCTATCTCGTCTACGCCTTCGGCGTCGGCATGAAGTTGATGGCATTGGTGCTGATCGCCAAGATCGGATCGCAGGTCCTGCTGGGGCTCGCGAATGCGCCAACCGCTTCTTCGGATCAATTCGTCACGACCCTGGCGATCGCCGGCATCTCCGTCGTGGTGTTCATCATCGCCATGTATGTGCCGAACATTATCCAGGGCGTTGTCCAGGGGGCTTCGGTTTCCGGAGGCATGGAGGCGATCCGCCACGGCAGCCAGGCGGCGTCGTTCGGCGCGGGGGCAGGCTTCCTTGCGGGCGGCGCTGCCAGCGCCGGCTTTGCAGCGGGACAAGCTGCGCGTGCTGCCGGCTCCTCCGTTGCGGGCGCGGCTCTGCGAGGCATTGGCGCCGGAATTGGATCGGCGGGCAAAGCTGCCGGCTCTGCGGCGAAGGAGAAGGCAATCGGCTCTCCCGGCGCTTACGCAGGCTCGATCCTGGGACTCGCGAACGCCAAGCTGGACGAGAGCCGCGGTGGCTATAGCGGACCAAAGCCGCCTCCTGAAAGAAAAGACTAACAGCAATCAGAAAGTGATGGATCGATGGCAGCGAACGGCGCCCCCGAAAACCCCTATCTTGCCGCACGCCAGGAGTGGAGCGAGCGATACGGCTCCCATGTGCAGGCGGCCGCCGCGTGGCGGATCGTCGGCATTCTGGGCCTCACCATGGCGGTCATCGGCTTCGGATATTCGATGTATCTCAGCACCCAGGTCAAGCTCGTGCCCTATATCGTCCAGGTCGACAAACTGGGCACTGCCGTGACCGCCGGTTTCCCCGAACAAATCGAATATGCAGATGTGCGGGTGGTGCGCTCGACGCTCGGAAATTTCGTGACCAGCTTCCGCTCGATCACACCCGACGCCGTGGTGCAGAAGCAATATATCGACCGAACCTACGCGCTCCTTCGGACTTCCGATCCATCGACCGAGAAAATCAATTCGTGGTTTCGGGGCAACTCGCCTTTCGAGAGGGCAAAATCCGCAACTGTCGCCATCGAGGTCAACAACATCGTGGCGCTCTCGAACCAGACCTATCAGATCGACTGGACAGAATATGAGCGGGATCGCAAGGGCAAAGAAACCGGCACGCGCCGGTTTCGCGGGATTGCGACGGTGGCGCTGACCGCACCGCAGGACGAGGCGACCATCCGCCTCAATCCTATCGGTCTCTATGTCCGGGATTTCGACTGGACAGCACAGCTTTAAGGGCAGGGGTTTTTCAATGCACAGAACAGGATTGATCGCAGCCGCCGGCTGCATGGCCGGACTCGTTCTTGCGATGGGCGCTCAAGCCCAAAGCATGACGACGGAGGAGGTCAAGGCCACAAGGCTATCGAGCAAGTGGCGAGGAACCTCGGGCCTGGTGACCACGGGACCGGACGGAAAGGTGATCTTCCTGTTCGGCGAAACGCAGCCCTCCGTCGTCTGCTCGCCGTTGCAGGTCTGCGACATCGAACTGCAGGGCGGTGAGATCGTCCGCGATGTCCTGGTCGGAGACACTGTCCGCTGGAAGGTCGAACCGGCGACGTCGGGCGCGACTGGCGGCCAGGCAATCCACCTGATCGTGAAGCCATCAGAATCCGGTCTCGTCACCTCGATGGTGGTGACGACCTCGAGGCGCACCTATCACATCCAGCTCAAGTCCCATCCGAGCCAATACATGGCGCGTGTCGGCTTCGAATATCCCGAGGACGTCTCGACCAAGCTCGCCGATATCAATTCCCGGCTTGAGACCGGCGGCATCCCCGGGACGGCACCCGACAGGCTGAATTTTTCCTATTCGATCAGCGGCAGCGCGCCCTGGCGCCCTAAGCGCGTCTATTCGGATGGCACAAAAACCTACATCCAGTTTTCGAAATCGATCTCGGGGCAGGATGCACCAGTGCTCTTCGTCATCTCGGGCGGCCAGAACCGCATCGTCAATTACCGCATGACGAACGACATGATGATCGTCGACTACGCGGTCGACAAGGCGATCCTCGTCTCCGGCGTTGGCTGGCGCCAGCAGAAAATCACCATCCGGCGGGGAGGCTGACGATGGGCAAGCTTGTCGTTTTCATCATCGCGGCCACGTTTCTTGCCGGCTGCCAAACGGCCGAGGATGGATTGGCCACCAGTTCCACACCGGTCTCCGTCGCCGGCCCGGCCGCCAGTGCCATTGCTGGTGACATGGCGAGCCGGCTCGCGGAGCAAATAGGCCCCGCCGGCACGACGACGCTTAAGATGGAAAAGAACCCTTCCGATTTCGCGGTGGCACTCGAAGCGGCGCTGAAGGGCTGGGGTTACACCGTCATCACCGACGGCAAGGTCCGCAAGGACGTCAAACCGGTCGAGCTCGGATATTCGATCGATGGCGCCGACGGTCAGGTGCTTGCAAGGCTATCGACTCCATCCGTCGCGCTTGGGCGGGCCTATTCGACATCGGCGGCCGGCGCCACGCCGGCGAGCCCAATCTCTATCATGCAGCGCAACTGACGGAGGCGAGAAATGGTTCAGTCGCTCCAACTTGGTGCCTCCGCTCAGGCCGACGATCAGTCCGGCATGCGTCGCCTCAATCGATTGCCGATCATCGTCGCCATCATCGTCGTCGCGCTGTTCGTCGGTGTGGTGGTTATCGGGCTGTCATTGCGTGGGCTGCCCTTCAACCGCAGCAATGATCTCGATAGTGCTTCCAACACGCCCGCCACCAACTTCGGCGACCAGCTCAAACGCGGTGTGACCGACGGAATTATCGGAGAGCCACTCGAACGCGAGACTTTCCAACCGACGCCTGTCACAGAGCAGAAGGTCGAGAAACAGGAGCCCGCGGTCGAGCGCCGGCCGACTGAACAGCAAGATCGGCGACCCAGGCTCGAGTCCGAAGAGGAATGGAAGGCCCGGCTGAAGCGCGAACAGGACGAACAGTATATCCGCGAAGCCCAGCGCCAGCGCATGGCCCGGCTGCAGGCGCGCGCAACGGCTTTGGACTCGCCCTTAAAGGTCGATGTTTCCGACGCCGAGAAGGCCGCCAACAACGCCTCAGACACGGGCCGGCAGACGACGACTGCGACAGCCAGCAACGCCTCGGACCTCTATGCCGCTGCCATGAACTCCGGCCTCATGGGCCAGAACGTCGATCCCAACGCTCAAGCCTCGAAGGAAGATTTCTTCAACCAGGACATCAAGGACCTCGGTTATCTCCCAAACAAGGTCGTGCCGCAGTTCTCGCCTTACGAGCTGAAGCGCGGATCTGTCATTCCCGCGACGCTCATCACGGGCTTGAACTCCGATCTCCCCGGTCGAATCACCGCGCAGATTAGCCAAAATGTCTACGACAGCGCGACCGGCTACCGCCTCCTCATTCCGCAGGGGGCAAAGCTCTTCGGCCGCTATGATTCCAAGATCTCTTTCGGGCAAGAGCGGGTGCTGGTCGTCTGGACCGACTTGATCTTCCCCAATGGCTCGACCCTGCAGATCGGCGGCATGGCCGGCACGGATGCGGAAGGTTATGGCGGCTTCAAGGATAAGGTCGATCGGCATCTCTGGCGCACGTGGAGTTCGGCGGCACTTGTGGCGCTGATCGGAACGGGTATCGATATGTCGATGCCAGAGAGTTCTACGCTCGCGACACAGGACACAGCTTCGGATGCTGCACGACGGAACTTCGCCGAGAGTTTCGGCCGCGTCGCCGAGCAGACGATCTCGAAGAACCTCAATGTGCAGCCGACGATCAACGTTCGACCAGGCTATCGTTTCAATGTTCTGGTTGATCAGGACATCACTTTGCCGGCCGCCTACCCCTCGCGCTGAGCAGGTGGCGGCACGTCGATTCACGGGAGTGTATTTTCTGTTGTGCAGCAACCACACATAGGGAGATTCTTTCTGCCTTCAGTCAACTTTCTCATTTGACCACACTTGAATCATCTGCCTTTCGCACGCACCTAAGCAGCCGATCAGGAATTTGACGCATCGCGTCCAGTTGCTTGGAGGCCTTCAATTGAATCAGTGGTTTGAGCGTTTGAGCGAGCAAGTCGCGATCGCGCACGATGAGCCCACCGTCAGGTCGACACTTCAAAAGTTGACCTTTGACGCGGGCTTCGATGCCTACGCCTATCTCAGTTTCCAGGCGGACACTCAGACGGCTGTTTCCAACTACCCGGAAGAATGGCAGCAGCGGTATTTCGATCTCCGCTATGCGTCCATCGATCCCGTCATTCGAACAGCCAGAGATCGTCAAGAGGCCTTTGCCTGGTCGAATGTCGCGACCGGCCGAACGAGCAAGGAGCGGCGAAAATTCTTCGGCGAGGCCGCCGAGTTCGGGATCCGGTCGGGGATTACTATTCCCATCAAGACCGGCTTCGGCCGGATGGCGATGCTCACGCTTGCGTCGAGCGAAGTGGATTTCGCCGAAGCACAGGCCCTCAATCCCGTCGGCGCCGCGGCGTCCTTCGGTCAGGTGCATTCCCGGTTGGAACTGATGCGGCTGCGGCCCACGCGTCGCAGCAACATTCGCCTGAAATCCGACGAGCTCACCTGCCTCAGATGGTCAGCCGAAGGAAAATCGATGAAGGCCATCGCCATCATCGAGAACACGACTTATTCGAACGTCTGCTTTTTCCTGCGTAACGCCAAGAGCGCACTCGGAGCCTCGACCCTTCCGCAGGCGACCGCGTTGGCGAAAGAGTTCGGCTTGATCTAAAGCGGACTCAGTGGGGCGTCGTTTTCGGAATTTCGGGAATGTAGCCGAGGATATCGAGAAGCGTTGATACGACCGTCTGCTGCGCGTGGACGGCGATCATCGCCGAAATGTACGCCCGTCTGTCTTCGGTGAGTTCGGTTTGGTCTGTCTCTGGGTCCAGGAGGGTTTCGAGCCGGACCGCTTCGTCGCGCAGGCGACGATGCTTCTCGATCTCTTCGACGACGAACCGCTCGATTTCGTCGGGCCGGAGGCCATCCATCAAGCCGATAAGCGGCCTCAACACCAACTTGTCACCCGCGACGAGATCGTTGCGTTTCGCGCCCACTCTATCCACCAACTTTCGCCCCTTGCGGTCCGTCAACGCATCAACTCGCGGAGACATCCAGGAGGCCGAAGCCGTACTTCGACCCAAATTTGCCCGAGGTGCATCGCGCACCGTGCGACTACTAACCAATTTCGTGCCTCTCGCAAAGGGCAGGAGTCATGGCGCCAGAAGTGCATTTACATACTATAGTTGATAAACTTAAAGTGTGTAAACGACGATCTTCCGCGCATGGATATGCGCAAACTGGTCGGCTCGAACTTCGCGCGCCTGCGTCGGGAGAAAGGCCTGACTCAGGAGCAGGTCGAGGCACGATCGGGCATTAGCCAGCAGTATCTCAGCGGTCTCGAACACGGTCGCCGCAACCCGTCGATCATTACCCTCTACGAACTCGCTCGAGCGCTGGATGTCAGCCATGTCGATCTCGTCATGCCGACCGATGACGCCGGGATCGATATGAAATCTGACTGACGAAGCGGCTGGCCCAAGGGTCTCCCGGTCCTTCGAGATCATCGTTCATACCGAAAATGCGGTCCGTTCGCAGGTGAACACTTTAAATTGGCCGCCATGTGAATTTCAATTGGCCATGGCCTGACTTTCAATCGGTCACCTCTGCTACCCTTGCTCTCGCGATCTGGAAAACTAGGCTTGCCGCACTGGTGCTCCTGCCGATCACAGATCGAACTAGGATGAGCGAATAGTCCGGCCCCCTGACCGCCCGATGCTGCTCGCTTCCGGCTCACATTGTCCATAGAAGCGATAGCGGGGCAGCTTGGAGCTTTTCTCCAAATGGCGTCACTCGGTCGTGGTCGTGTAAAACGAGCCCTCGCACGAAACGATCGCCGACCGCATCTTGTAACTGGCGTAGCCCGCGAAAATCGTCAGACTTCACCGTTGCTGACGCCTTTACTTCTATCCCAACGATCCGGCCGCGACGATCCTCGATGATGACATCGACCTCATCTCGGTCTCTCGTCCGGTAGTGCGAGAATGACAAGCGCCGGTCTGACCAGGATGCCAACTTCAGCAGTTCGGACACCACGAAGCTTTCAAGCAGGGCGCCAAAACGACTTTTGTTGTCGCGTAACGCATCCGCTTCATCTTCGCGCAAGGTGGCAAGCAAGCCCGAGTCCAGAAAGTGAAGTTTCGGTGTCTTGACGAGCCGGTTCAAGCGGTTGTTGGACCACGGAACAAGCGTCCTGATGAGAAAGAGGCGCTCGAGGATGGCCACATATTTCTGTGCGGTGACGCTCGACAATCCGAGCGCCGCACCGAAACTGCTATGATTGACCAATTGCCCGGCGTGCTCCGCCAGGACATCGAGCAGCCGCGGAAGCCGGTCCAACTGATCGATGTTGGCGATATCACGCACGTCTCGGTCGAGGATCAATTTCACATAATCTTCCAGCCAAGCAGTCCGCCGGCCGGGCGTCGGCCGACGCAAAGCTTCTGGATAGCCGCCCCGTAGCACCGTCAACAGCAAGTCGTCGCCAATGACGGCGTCCGCCCCAGCGGAAGGCTTCTCGCCGGCGAACAGCCGATCCAGCAGACGACCCGGGGTGGATCGGATTTCAGATTGGGCAAATGGCAGCAATGGGACGACCGCCATACGACCGGCGAGCGAGTCTGCAATCGCCGGAACGGTGGCCAGATTGGCTGAGCCCGTAAGCAAGAACCGCCCGGCCTCGTCATCGCGATCAACGCTTTCCTTGATCGCCAGTATCAGTTCAGGCGCTCGTTGCACCTCATCGATCACGGCCCGTTTGATGCCTCGGATAAAGCCTATCGGATCGGTCCTTGCTGCATTCAGCGTACCAACATCGTCGAGGGTGATAAATGGACGATCGGAGCCAGAGACCTGTCGCGCAAGGGTCGTCTTTCCGGCCTGCCGCGGGCCGGCGATGAGCACGACTCGTGTGTCAGCCAGCGCAGTTTCGACGATCGGTCGGGCTTTGCGTTCAATCAGCTTTTTCGGCGGCGGCGAGTCTGTCATCGGCTATCATTAACTGATTTCTCGGCGAATTTAAAGTATTCGTCCGGCTGATTTTAATTTACATGACGGCTAGTTAAAAGCAGGGCAACCTCGTTCTGGTCGTACCCCTGTCAAATGACAGGGGTGCCGGCGCGGACCAGAATCCCCGGAAATTACACTAATATCATGCATTTGAATCCCACTAATTCTCTGCATTGAACCTAACTTGAATAGACCTCGGGACCCGCATGGACGGGGCGAACCGAACGTTAGCGCTGCCCACCGATCCGAGAGAGGTCGATCCGGATACCTGCGTCTTGTACCTTCGATTGGGAAGACTCAGCTGGTTCGACAGGTTGATCGGACTCCGTCGACGTTTCGCTCGGGACAACACTGCTGGGCTGCTCGGCTACCGCACCGCCCGGATCCACTGCCTGAAACACGCTCTCCCCCTCGAACTCGCCCGTTTTCCAGGCGTAAACAGCGTCATCGAATATCTGAGGGAAGACCTCCTCGCTCTTGGGGTTTCCGTACCACTTGGTCACAATCCGGAGGATCTTGGCGAACATCGCCGTTCCCTTGCGGAGGTTTTCGCACGGGTCGACCAGATCCAGCTTGAGATCGTCCGGATCCTTGACTCCCACGCCGGCCGGAAACTGCGTAACCCCTACGCGCACCACGGCTTTGCCGACATATTGGCGAACGATCGCCATCGCCTCGTCGGCCGATGCCGCCTTTGGGACGAGGATCAAACGTCCGCCCGATTTGACGGTGACCGCAAGCGGATCCGGCGATCCGGCGGCGGAGACGAATTGCTCGACGATCGCCGGCTTCAGGGAAGGATCCGCGCATTCTTTGATCAGGGCAGCGTCCAGCATGACGTCTCCTCGGGTTTCAGGTGTTGAAGGAAAGAACAAGCGGTTTGGCAAAGAGCTTTGCCCAGGCGATGATGCTCGCCCGCTGGATGGCGACAATGGATGTGCCTTTGGTCCACCATCCATTTCCGACGGCGACGATAAGGTCCGAATCCGAGAGCATCGACTGCAGGACGGGCCAGACAATCAGCTGCTCGTAGCAGATCAGCGGCGCGACTTTGGTTGCGCCGATCGATACGACCGGGTTGGCAAAGAAGTGGGCGCGTGCACCGCCGCTCTGGCCGAGCAAGGGGCGCCAGGGCTGCCACATCGAGCCGGGGACCGGCATACGCTCGCGATAGAGAAGCCGAACACCTTCGCGCGGCGATAAGGAGACCACGACATTGTCGTATCCGCCCGCCTCGACGATCGCCGCGCCGGCGATGATCGTGACGTCCGTTCCCTGCAGCGCGCGCACCCAAAGTCGTTCGACGGTGGGTGTCCAGAAGCCCAAGGCGCTTTCCGGAAGCACGATGGTGCGCGCGCCGCCGGAAGCCTGATCCTTCACCGTGGCAATCAGATCACGGTGACGCTCGATGCTGACGTCGCGACCCAGTGAAGCGCCCATTTCGAGATCGACGCCGCGCCAGCCCTCCGGTAGTTTCGGCGGGTCCCAGGTTGCGGCGGACCACGCCCAAAACCCAACAAGGGCGATTGCGACAGCCGGCCACATGCGGATAACGAGGCCCATGAGGCCGGCTGTCGTAGCAGCCAATCCCCACCATCCCCATCCAGGGAAAAGAACGCCGGCGGCCGTCAGTGGATGCGCCCAGCCGGTGATGCCGAATGGTGGAATGGCCATCAGAAGCAACGTACCGAGATAGCGGAGGGGACGAGCGCTGACGCACTTCGTCCATAGGACTGTGTTCACGAGGACGAAGCCGATGGACGCAACGAACCAGAGCAGCAGGCCCGGCCAGAGATCCGACGAATAGAAGGCCGCGACACCTTGCGGCAGGCCGCGGGACGCGGCCAGGAAATAGCCGGCGGAAACCGCCGCCGCCGTTATCCGCGTCCGCGCCAGCGACCAAAAGATTGGGAACGCCAACGCAACGGGGAGGAGCAATACATAGCCACTCCATGCCGCGATGCCGATGGCGATCGAAGCGCCGACCAACAGTGGAAGCTGAAGTCGATCATGGCGCATAGGTGAGAACCTGTTGCGCCAGGCCGAGAATTCCGGACGCGGGCAGGGGACCGAAGTAGCGGGAGTCATAGGAACCGTGGAACGATGAATGGAGGAAGACACTTCCCTCCGGCACGACGCCGCCAGGAAATGGCATCATCGGCCGACCTTTCCCGTCGCGCTGGGCCAGTTCGGAGGATTCGACCACATGCCCGTCGATCGCGACCTCTGCGCCGATTTCGACATGCTGCCCGGCAACGGCAACGACCGTCTTGATGAGTGGCGCGATACCGCCCGGGCAGGTTCCTGATCGGAGATAGCCACGCCGTCTCGCTTCGCGCATGACAGGCGTTTGCGCCGGGCAAATGAGGACGAGATCGCCGACGGCCGCTGGACGCTTAAGCTTCACGATCTGCCAGAGACCGAGGGGTTCGCTCGGGGTCAGATTGATGCGATATCCACCCGACATGGCGGCAGCGACACCGCCGCCAACGATTGATGCGGTCACGAGCAGGACCACGACCGCGTTCGTCCTTTGAGAACCTGCCATTCCCCGCGCAAGCAGTGGTGCCGTCATTTCAGGGAGAGCCCCTGGCTCTTGGTTTGGCGTAAGCTTTCCGTCTGCTTCATCGCCTCCATCGTGCGTTCATGTGCGGCAAGCTGCTGCACCGTGCGCATGGAATTCCAGGCCGATTGCACCTCGGCCTTTTGCCCGGCCGTCATCCCCGCGGTGACCGCGTTGAAGGTCTGTCCGTTGGGCTCTTTCGCAGCAAGCGGCAGGAAGGTCCGCTCGCCGAAACGCTCCGACACCGCTTTTGCGAAACCTTCCAGTTCCGCCTTCACCATCTTGTCGGCAAGCGCAAATTCCAATCCGGCCGGGAGGTCGTTTCGATCGATAGCATCTCGGACCCGTTCCAGCGTTTGCTTGGCGCTTTGCGAGAGCGCCGGGATATCGATCGAGACCTTGAGACGGATGGCGCGTTCCTCGACCTCGAACTTGCGCTCGGCCTCCGCCCGCTGGCGCAGATAGCGTTCCAGGTTTCGGGCAAGGGCCGGCGCGTTGGTCAGCGCCTTCTCGCGCTCCTGCTTCTCCGTGCCGCTTGCGAACAGACCCGCCTTGCCTTTCAGCGCGCCGAAGTTTTCCGGTTGATCTCGGATCCTGCCAATGGTGGCGTTTGCTGCCGTTCCGTCCTTCAGAATTGCGTCGACGTTGACCGCCTTGAACGCAGTTTCCGGTTGTGCGTAGACGAGGTGGAAGCGGGTCGAGACTTCTTCCCACTGTTTCTTCAAACCGGGATCGGCAGCGATCTTGTCCTCGACCGCCTGCTCGAACGATTTGGCAAAGGTCGTGATGCCCGAGACCATGGGCTTTGCCTCCTTGGCACTGTTCTGGGTTGGGGATTGCTTGGAGCCACGTACGAGGCCGAGCTTTCCGGCAACGGCAGCGAGGCGGGCACCGAGATCGGCGAGCTTTTGCTTTTGCCTGACCGTCCATTCCAGGCGATCGCGAAGCAGCGTGCGAGCGACGCTGACGAGATCGAGACCGCGCGTTTCAGCATAGCGAAGCGCCTGTCGATAGAAGGCACCCTTCTCGTAGTCGAGCGTCGTTTCCTTCGCATTCCTGCGCGACAGGAGCGGGATCAGCCCACCGTTTTTCGCGAAGGATCTTCGGCCATAGTAGACGCTGAGATCCTCCCGGTGACGGGTCATCGCAACATAGGTCAGGTGCCGATCGAGCGAGAGCGACGCCAGCACCTTGACCCGATCCACGGTGGCGCCCTGGCTCTTATGGATCGTCGTGGCATAGCCATAATCGAGATTGTTGTAGAAGCGCTGTTCGACCAGCACCTGGCGCGCCTGCTCGCCATCGCCGATCTGAGCAATGATGCGGCCCAGCGCGGTCTCGACGACTTTGGCCAGCATGCCGTTCTTGACACCGAGCGAGCCCTCGTTCTTGAGGAAGACAATCTGGTCGCCGACGGCGAAGTTGCGATCGCCGTCCTCGGCTTTGAACATGCACCCTTCAGCAAGAATCCCGCGTTCGATCAGTTTGATGCGGGCCATGTGGTTCAGCATGCGCACGTCCCTGCGCAGATGGGCGAGGATCAGCGACGTCTTCGTCGGATCGTAATCGCGGTCCCAGGCGGCGATGAGATTGTCGACCGCATCGGCCTTCAGATCCCAGCCGATCACCCTGCCGTTTGCCCGGTAGGCGTCGATCGCCTTGCCGACCTTGCCGCGCGCCAGGTCGAGCGAGGCATCGCGCATCCATTGCTGGTGTTGGCGATAGATGGTTTCGAGTTCGGCATAGCCGATGCGATCGGCGATGGCGCGGAACGCGGCGCCGGCTTCGATCGGCTGAAGCTGCTCGGGATCGCCGATGAGAACGAGCTTGGCGCCGGCCTTCGTCACCGCCTCGACGAACAGCGCCATCTGCCGCGACGACACCATGCCGGCTTCGTCCAGGACGAAGACCGTCTTGCTGTCGAGTTGGTTTCGCCCCTCGTTCCAGCGAAGCTCCCACGATGAAAGGGTGCGCGAGACAATGCCCGCTTCCTTCTCCAAGCCTTCAGCCGCCTTGCCGGCTAGTGCTGCGCCGACAACACGGTAGCCGGCGGCTTCCCACGCCTCGCGGGCGGCCTTCATCATCGTCGTCTTTCCGGCGCCGGCGCGGCCGATCACGGCGGCGATCCGCTCGGCGCCCGCCACGTGCTCGATTGCCATTTTCTGCTCATCCGACAGGCGGTCATGACGGGCAAAAGTCGCGGCGAGCACCGTATCCCGCACGCCATGTGACGACCGTTGCGATAGCCAGATGGCGCGATTGGCCATCTGCGCTTCCAGCCGGATCATTTCGCGCGTCGTGTATTTGGCGGGCAATCTGGAACCGGTGGCGAGGTCGACCCGCTCGCGCGCGAGGCGCAAGGTCTCGGGGTGAAGAATGATCCTGAGCATGAGGCTTTGGAACAGGGCCGCGTCGTCTATGTATCGGTGCAGGATCTTGGCGACGTCACGCTCGTCGAAGACGCTCTTCTCACGCGTGATCAGGTCGATGACGAGTTTCGGGCTCCGGTCGATCCGTCTCGCGTTTTCGGCTCTGCGCGCATCCTGCAGTTCGATGCGCTCGAGCTCGACCGGCTTCGTAGCAACATCGGCTTTCCGCTCGATCGCCTTGGTGCCGACGCCAAGGTGGATGGTCGCTTCGAGATCGATCCCCTGCTTTTCGAAGGACCGCCCATCGACGCGAAGGTCGAGGCCCGCCAATGCCAGATGCTTGTTCTGGCAGGCAAACCATCCGTCGCGAAACGCGTTGAAATCGTCGGTGCTACCAGCCCAGAGTTCATAGACGATCTTGCCGGCATCGTTGCGGATCGGATTGCCGTCCGGTCCAAGCACCGCGACCTTCTTGGCGCCGAACCCGTCTTCGGTCAGCGGCCGCAAGGTCGTCATGAGATGGATGTGCGGATTGCCCGGAGCGTCGTGATAGACCCAATCGGCCACCATGCCCTTCGAGGTGATGTGCCGTTCCACGAAATCCCGGACGAGCGCGATGTTCTGCTCCATAGTGAGTTCGATCGGCAGCGCAATCGTGACGTCCTTGGCGAGTTGGGCATCCGAGCGCTTCTCGAAGGCCTCGATTTTGTTCCAGAAGGCTTCGGAAGCGCCCGAAACCGAACGATCCGCGATCATCGAGCGCAGCCAATCAGGCGCATCAGGCGGGATGACGAACTCCTCGTGCAGCAGTCCCTGCTTTCGGGTGTAGTCGATCGTGCGCGCCTCACGCTCGAACTCCATCTTGGCGCAATGCCGGTAGGCTGCCGACAGGACGGCGCTGCGGCCGGAGCCGCGGGCGACGACGCTGACGGAGAAATGAGGGACGGCCACGGCGGAATTCTTTCCCGGATGCGAACAAAATCAACAGGTTCTGTCCAAGAGCGGCAGGCCCGGACAGGGCCTCAGCAAGGGCGTCGCGCCAGCGACGTATAATTGCGCCCTTCGGATCCGCTCCTTCGGAACGGCCGGGATCATGCTCAAAGGCGTTGGCTGCGCCAACTCGCATTTCTGTTAGTAGATCGGCACGCCGATCTCATGGAATCTCATGCCGTTGACGACTTCAAACGGCATGAAAGGACCTCACGGGCATGAAAAAACCAGCGTCGAAGATCCGGGACGAGATCGCAAAACTCCAGGAGCAGCTCAAGGCCGCCGAGACACGCGAGGCCGAGCGCATCGGCCGGATCGCGCTGAAGGCGAGACTGGGCGAGATCGAGATCGACGAAGCCGAGCTGCAGGCAGCCTTCGAAGATCTGGCGAAGCGGTTTCGCGGAGGCGAGGTTCGTACGACCGGAGGGAAGAGGGGATCAGGCGTCGGCGAAAGCAGCGCACCGTCCACGCAGAACCCGGCTGGCGCGCCTGCGGGCGGAGCTGCTGAGGCTTGAGCGGATGGCGCGCACGACGACATCCGACGCCCGCAGACAAGACACGCGGGAAAAGATCGAGCTTGGCGGCCTGATCGTCAAGGCCGGCCTTCGCTACGAGAAGCGCGCGCTGCTGCTGGGCGCACTGATCGATTTGAGCCAGCGCTTGAAAGCCGACGAGGTGGAACGAGCACGGCTGCTGGCGATCGGCGCGGATGCCTTCGGGAAGAGCGATGAATAGGATCATTCTCTTCATCGCCCCTGCAGCGCTGATGATCCTCGCCGCCATAGGCTTGAGTGGCACCGAACACTGGCTGTCCGATTTCGGAAAGACGGAGGCTGCCCGGCTGACGCTCGGCCGAGCCGGCATTGCGCTGCCTTATGTCGCCGCGGCAATCCTTGGCATTGTCTTCCTGTTTGCAACCGCGGGCTCGACCTGGATCAAGACGGCGGCATGGGGCGTCGTTGCCGGAGGAATGGCGACCATCATCGTCGCCATCATTCGCGAAGCAGTCAGGCTGTCGGGGTTCGGAAACCAAGTTCCGGCCGGCAAATCCATTCTCTCCTATGTCGATCCCGCGACGCTGACCGGCGCGGGCGCGGCGGCGATGTCAGCGTGCTTCGCGTTGCGTGTCGCGTTAGTCGGCAACGCGGCATTCGCCAGCGCCGAGCCCAAGCGCATCCGCGGCAAGCGAGCACTGCATGGCGAAGCCGACTGGATGAAAATGCAGGACGCGGCGAAGCTGTTTGCGAACACCGGCGGTATCGTGATCGGCGAGCAGTATCGCGTTGACCGGGACAGTGTGGCGGCTCGCTCGTTTCGCACCGACGACCCGGAGACATGGGGCGTCGGCGGCAAGTCGCCGCTCCTCTGCTTCGACGGTTCCTTCGGCTCGTCGCACGGCATCGTGTTTGCCGGCTCCGGTGGTTTCAAGACGACATCGGTGACGATCCCCACCGCTTTGAAATGGGGCGGATCCCTGATCGTTCTCGATCCGTCGAACGAGGTGGCGCCGATGGTTTCAAACCACAGAACGAGCGCGAACCGAGACTTGTTCATCCTCGATCCGAAGAGACCGGAAACGGGTTTCAATGCGCTCGACTGGGTTGGGCAATTCGGTGGCACCAAGGAAGAGGACATCGCCTCCGTTGCCTCATGGATCATGAGCGATAGCGGTGGCGCGCGCGGTGTGCGCGACGATTTCTTCCGTGCCTCGGCACTGCAATTGTTGACGGCGATGATCGCCGATGTTTGCCTGTCCGGCCATACGGTCAAGGAGAGCCAGACGCTGCGCCAGGTTCGCGCCAATCTCTCCGAGCCGGAGCCGAAGCTGCGCCAGCGCCTGCAGGAGATCTACGACAATTCGGACTCGGATTTCGTCAAGGAGAATGTGGCGGCGTTCGTGAACATGACGCCCGAAACCTTCTCCGGCGTCTATGCCAATGCGATCAAGGAAACCCATTGGCTATCGTACCCGAATTATGCGGCGCTCGTGTCTGGCAATACATTTTCAACCGGCGATCTTGCCGACGGCAACACCGACGTCTTCATCAACATCGATCTCAAGACTTTGGAGACGCATGCCGGGCTGGCGCGTGTCGTCATCGGTTCGTATCTCAATGCGATCTACAATCGTGATGGGTCGACAAACGGCAGGGCGCTGTTCCTCCTCGATGAGGTTGCGCGGCTCGGTTACATGCGCATCCTGGAGACGGCGCGCGACGCCGGCCGAAAGTATGGCATCACCCTCCTGATGATCTACCAGTCGATCGGCCAGATGCGCGAAACCTATGGTGGTCGCGATGCGGCCAGCAAATGGTTCGAGAGCGCGAGCTGGATCAGCTTCGCGGCGATCAACGACCCGGAAACCGCCGATTACATTTCCCGCCGCTGCGGCATGACGACCGTCGAGATCGACCAGGTCAGCCGCAGTTCCCAGGCGAAAGGATCCTCGCGCACGAGATCGAAACAGTTGGCGGCGCGGCCGCTGATCCAGCCGCACGAAGTTCTTCGGATGCGGGGCGATGAGCAGATCGTCTTCACGGCCGGAAACGCGCCGCTGAGATGCGGCCGCGCGATCTGGTTCCGCCGCGACGACATGAAGGCGTGCGTCGGAACGAACAGGTTTCATATGATCGGAAAGACACCCGACGCTTCTCTGATCGAGCCGGCGCGCAGCATAGCGAGCAAGGCCGATCCAGAAATATGAAGAGTATCGGAGAAATCAGCATAGCGGCCGCACGACAGGGCGGGATTTCGGGAATTCTCGTCGTGCGAGGGGCGGGAAACAGCGCAGCCGCAGGAGCCTCAACATAGTGGCCCGAAGGGGAGGCGGGACCGACTGCGCCCCGCTCCTCGCACACCGTATGAAGCCCCTTTCCCGTAAACGCGGATGAAACCGAAGCCGGGATAGCGTGAGGGAAACAGGAGAGGACCGAAGGTTGACGAAATCGAATGTGGTTCCATTCAGAAAGCCGGGCAAGTCACGTCGACCGGCACCGAGCCGCCTGCGCAACCCATTGATCGTGATCCTCTCCGCTATGATCATTGCAGGAGGAGGGTGGTTCGCCTTTCGCGGCGCCGGCGATGTCAACGGCCTCCTCGCGCCGGCCAAGGCACCGACATCGGATTCCCTGTCGGCCGCGTTTTTGATCTGCGGTGCCGATCGTCATGTGAACTGCGTTGTCGACGGCGACACGTTCTGGTTCCATGGCGAGAAAATCCGCATCGCCGATATCGACACGCCGGAGCTCAGCCCGCCGCGCTGCGAGGCAGAAAGGATCAAAGGCGAGGCCGCGAAAGCCCGCCTGCTGGCGCTGCTCAATGGCGGCACGTTCTCGCTTTCGGCCGGCCAACGCGACGAAGACAAGTATGGCCGCAAGCTCCGCACTGTGACACGGTCGGGGCGATCGCTCGGAGACACTCTCGTCAACGAGGGCCTTGCCAGGCGCTGGGACGGCGCAAGACACGGATGGTGCGGCTGAGCTCCGCGAGAGGATCGTCACCGGATGGCCGAAACCCTCTCGCGGGTTTCGGTGAGCGCAGCGAGTAGAGCCGTGCGCAACGGCGCCTCGCCCAAGCCTGCGACGACCTTTTCGATATCATCACCGATGTGAATCAATCCATGCCGACCGATTCATAAGTGTCGTTGGACGCGATTCCCCGGATCGGCGATTCTCTGACCATGATCTCGCAACCCTACCACCTCTATGTCGAGCGCTCGGACGCCTCCATGAACATGGCGCGCTACTATGCCATGTCGATCGAACCCAACCTGTTCGGTGACATCTGCCTGTTGCGGAAGTGGGGCCGCATCGGAACCAAAGGGCAGATGATGGTGCATCATTTCGGCCGAGAAGAGGAAGCAGTCGAGCTGTTTCTCAATCTGCTCCGACAAAAACGCAAGCGCGGCTATCGTCCGCGCGCCTCAAAGTCGACATAGCAAAAGCCCGCCGGAGCGGGCCTCCCGGGCGCTTCATCGGCGCCGCTTCCAATCAGTCTCGAAGGACACTTCGATCTCGACGAAGAACGGGATCTTGATCGCGAGCTTCAGGCCGAGCTTCCCCTTGCAGAAGAAGTGGCTGATCACCTTGCCAAGAGCGCGAAGCCGGCGGCCGGTAGAGGCGAGGAATTGAGCGAGTTGTTGCATGGCGTTTCTCCTTTCGAAATGCGGTCATCGCAGGGGGATAGCCGGCAGACCGGAAAGGAGGGACGCACCCAGAGGGCCGCAACGGATGTGGAGGACCTGGCGCCGACTGAATTTTGTTTCGCGAGGAGCAGCAGTGCGGCGGGGAAAATTCTGGCGGCGCCAGGTTGCGTCATGACGAACGGGCTGCAACATCCCCGATGAGAGATGACGGAAGGGTCGAAAGAGAGAGGTGCAACTGATCGCCATCGCTGCGATCGCGACGGTTCCTCGGAAATTTCAGTCGCCGCTGCTCAGCCCCTCGATGAATTGGAACGCGCTTCAGGATTGATCATGACGCTGTGGACCAAGCGTGAACCGTGCGGACCGCATAAACGGCGATCCCGGTTTCCCGTGTGATTTCTTTGATGATCGGCGCCAGCGAACCCAATTCCTCCTCGGTCAGCGCGACCAGTTCGGGATAGTCGATTTCGACGCCACTATAGTCCGCCGTCAAGGCGTTGATCCAACCGCTGCCATTGATGCGGTATTCGTGCGTGCCGAAATCGATTTCGAGATCGTCCAGCAAATTGATGGAAAAGCGCCCGAATATCTCGCACTCCCCTTCCAGCTGATATGCAGCAAACTCATCGTCTCCAGCGAGAACGCTTCGCTCCAGCGCCATGATGGCCCGGACACGAGCAATTGCCGCCTCGAGTCCCTCGACCAGGCGATCATGAAGGTCTCGCGAGAAATCGCTGTCGCAGCCGAAGCGGTTTGCGAGGACGACGAGCCGGAAGCCGGCAAGCTTGGTGTAGAGCATGAGGTGCTGATCGGTTGTCATGATGTGATCTCCTTCGTTGATGACGGAGATCGGCCACTCTGTTGCAAAGAGGGGTCAAGGACCGCGGGAAGCGGCTTGCAAGCGGGGGACCCGATTTTTTCGGGAAGCGCAGCGGCGGAAAAATTGGGGGAGACCGCGCCGTCCTTGACGCCGGATTTGCTGGAGTAAAATAGGACGTCACAGAGAGAAGAGACCCGCGGCCCCGCTGGGGACGCGACCGTATCCGGCGTGAGCCGGCGGGAGTGTCGAGGGATGAAATCCATGACAGCCGGACCGGCCGGTCGATCCGGTGGTCCGGCTCGTAAGGCGGCAACAAAGAGCCTCCCTCAGAAGGGCGGCTCGGCTTCGATGACACCGTACTGTTCGGCAAGCATGACCGCCAGATCGGCCTGGGCGAGTTGAAGCTCTGCCTCGATCTCGCGGCGCTCGGCAGCGTCCAAAGTGTTGTTGAGTTCAAGGCGCAGTTCCTCGATGTGCTGTTCGATGGTCATCGTCTCATCTCCATGAGTTCGTGAAAGACGACGACGCGGGGCGTGGCGGGATGGCGGGGTCAGGGATCGCGCCAGCGACCGCCGGCGGCGGCGAATGGGGGAGCCGATTTTCTGGTGATGGCCGCAGGCCGGCGCCTGAAAATTGGGGGAACCGCTCGTCCTTGAGGCCGCCATTCCGCCACGGCACAATTGGTCTCTCTGAGCAGACATTTCCGGTTCCGTATGGCACCCAAAATGCCGGCTGCGGGCTCGATGCCCGCCGCCGGCTTCCCAATTGGGCCGTTTGGCCCCGCGTCGCGGCGGGGCCTTGCCCGGGTCTCAGTCCCGGTTGGGGCGGGACCAGATCAGCTGGTAACCGTCCTCGCCTTCGACTTCGGTGAGGGTCGCGTAGATCGGGGCGGGGAAGCTCGGGTCGTCCAGCTTGACCGAGAGGTAGTCGCGGTCCGTCTCGGTGGAGCGCTTCTGCCAGGCGGCGCCAAGCTCGACGTTGCCGGCGTAGATGCGGTAGTGCGGTCCCTTGTCGGAGGGGTTCTCGACGCGGGCGATGCGGGCCTTGACGTTGAGGGCAAGCGTGCGGATCGAGCCGTTGAAGCCGTTTTCGGTGGAGGTGAAGTTGCCGATGGTTGCCATTGTCATGTTCCTTTCGTTTGTTTCGGGCCGCGCCCTTCGCGGCCTCGATGGCTGTCGCAAGGATCGGGGACGATCGGACCGCACCCATAGGGCCGGAACAACGTGGAGGGCGGCAAGTCGCAATTTTGTTAGTTGGCGAGGAATGACGGCGACCTGGGGTCCCACTCGACCTGTCGAGTGGGGTGGGTTCCGGCAGGGGTCAGAAAATTGCGGCAAGCCGTTGCGGGAGGACGATCGAGGCGAAGCCGCTCTCCGATCAGACATGCCTCATCGAGCCCGCGGAGGACGCGCGCGTAATTGCGGTGGGAGGAACATGATGATGGCGACACACGTCACCGCACTGCCGTACTGGAACATTCGCGACGGGAAGCCCGTTACCTGGTCTCCACATCAAAGCATCCACGTGGACGCGACAATCAGGTCGACCGGGCAGTTGCGTCCGATCATCAACCCGATATCGTGAGCGCGCGATTCGTCGCCTGGAGGAATTATGCGTCAGCAGACAAAGCCGTTTATCGTCGAAATCAAGCAATCCCGAAAACTCAAAGGCCCCGACTGCAAGGCTTCGATCTGGGGCAAGCTGGACCTTACACCTGATCAGGCCGCACCAACCGGTACTGAACCTGGAGAGCTGCCGGCCGCTGGCGGCGACAACGACCGACCCTGATTTCCGCTAGGCTGCCGCCCGCTCGTCGGCTTCCTCTGGCTGGAAATCGTGCAGGAAGGTGACCGCGCGCTGCGCATGAGCCGCCGCCTGAAAAATCGCCCGCTTGTCCTCGGTGAGCACCTTGAGCCACGAGGAGAGGTAGGAAGCATGATCGGGCCGCGGCTCCAGTTCCGGCGCGACGCCAAGGTCGGCGCAGAGGAAGCAACTGCCGAGTTCTGCGATCAACTCCTCCCGCGCCCGTTCGGACCGGTCCTTGTGGTAACGGCTGAGATCGCGGTTCAGCCGATGCGAAGCGCCAACCCAATGCGTCGCCTCGTGACTCAGCGTCGCGTAGTAGCTGGCCGCGTCCTTGAAGCTCTCGAACGGGGGCATTTGGATGTGGTCGCTGGACGGGGCAAAGAAGGCCTGGTTTCCTCCGTGGCGGATGACCGCGCCAGTGTTGCGGAAGAAGCGATCGGCGGCCTCGATCCGCGTGACGAGATCGGAAATCGGCGGCGGCCGGTGAAAAAAATGTTCTGGCAAACCGTCGATTTGCTCGACATTGAACACCGTGTAGGCCTTCAGGAACGGGATCTCCCGGTCGATCTCACCGCCATTGTCGTCAGCCTCGGTCTTGGTGAAACGACTGGCAAAGACGACAGTCGAGCCGGTTTCTCCCTTGCGAACCGCCGCGCCAAGCTCCAGGGCCTGTTTGAACGTCATCCACATAGGTGACGAGAACCCGCGCGCCATACCTTCCGACCAGAGCAGCAGAACGTTCATGCCCGAGTAGGGCAGTCCGTTGTGCCTGAGTGGGCGCGTTATCCGACCCTGCGTGTTGCGGTCGTGCCAGGGCTTCATCCATGGTTTCACGCCACGGGCGAGGTCCTCGACAATCCGATCCGTAATCCGGCTGTAGATATCCGCGCGGTGTGTTTCCTCTTTCCTGCTCATTTTCCGATACCTCTATTTTTGAGGCCGCGCCCATCGCGGCCGTCACGGCGGTCCAGAAGACCGGGACGCGAGGGACGGCGCACGCGGACGCGCCGGAACGTCAGTGGAGGAGGGCGGAGCCCTTGCGGCTTAAATCCCGACCCGGCAGGACCGAGCTGGGCGGCCGGGGTGGCGCGGTTCGTTGAACACCTCCTTCTCCCCCGACATACGAAAGGGCCGGCTCCGAAGCGCCGGCCCTCCACTAAAAGGGGAAAATAGGCGGGGCCGACGTCCCGCCACGTTTCCGGTCAGTCGAAGGCGGCCAACTGTGCGGCAGCTGCCTTGCGGTCGAGCGACTGGCCGGGATTGTCGACCGGACGATCGAAGGGCTTCCATGCCTCGCCGACGACGTGTTCGTAGGCGGCAACCGCACCTTCTGCGGCCATTCGGACCGAATAAGCCTGTGTGCCCATGTCGGCGGCGAATTCTCGTTTGCGCTGTGCGGCGCTGTCGTAGCCGACCGGACCATCGAGATCCTCGTCGCGCCGGTCATTGGCGGCCTTGGCGGTGGCGTCGCGCGCCTCGGTGACGGCTCGGGAGTAGAATTGCCCGGCGCCGTGGGCGGATCCGACAAAGGCGCCGACGATGCGCTGGAGATGGATCTGCATCGCCCGTTCGCCGAGCCCTTCGGAAAGACTGCCGGCTGTTTCGACGATCAGGCGCTCGTGCAGATCACGGATCCCGTCGCCGTCGATCACGGCCGTCCCGAAGCTTTCGGCGATGAGCATCGCCTGGGCGGTGTCGGGGCATGTGAGCCGGACCATCTCGATTGTAGCGCCCTTTCGAAGTTGCACGACGCGGGCGGACTGGCGGGATTGGGTTGCAGGCTTAGCCATGGGTTCGTCCTTTCAAGGTTTCCTCCGAAGCGGTTCCGGCCTTTGCCGGTCTGCCCTTCGGTGCGGTCGAAAGAAACCGGCGGAAGACGAGCGTTTCAGGGTCCGGACGTACCAGGACGAGCGAAGCCGGGATGCGTGTCAGCAGGTCATCCTGACCTCGCGCAGCACGCGGGCCTGCTTTGCCGAGGACGGTGCGGTCCGGCCGCCACGCGGCGCGGAACGCGGCCTTGAAACGAACGGCCGCCGGTTTAGGCCGCAACAAAACAGAAGGGCAGCCCGGCAAGGAACGGGGCCGACGCGACGGAACCATCAAATAGGGAAGCCTTCAGGCGGATTCGGCTTACCAACAATCCGGCGGAGATCCGCTGCTCAGAAGTCGGGATCAAGGGGTTAATCCTGCGTACAGAGTTCGTGCGCAAGCGTTAATCCGGCGAGATCAGGGTCCGGCAACTCGGGCCGATGCCCCAATCCGAATGACCATGGCGACGGGGACTCGGCAGGTAGTAGGAGTGAAGCGAGGATGGTCCGCGCGGATTGCGGAGGTGCCGCAATGTGTGGCGTGGGCCCATCTAGGTGCGGCTGAGCGCCTCCCACGATCCTTAAAGCGAGAGCGAGATCCGCACCGCGCATCGCAGTGGGCGACGGGCAGTCATGGATCTCCAGAATTAAGAATTCAGCAAGGGGATCGTTCCTAGTTGTGGGAGAGTGGCGGGAGACAAAGGTTCACCCGATGCTCGAGGGTGTCGTCAAGAGCGACGCGGGCCGCTTCACTTGATCGCCGCCGCGGTGAGGGCGGCTCACGATCGCACGGGGACAGAGGGTCGATGGCTGATTTTTCGATTGTTAACGGGGGCCTCGCTGTCGGCAAATGCTGTTCCAGAGCAAGGCTGGCACTCCTCAGTTTGGTTCGATGCCGGGCAGGCAGTATCCCTATCATGACGGTCGCTCTTTTCACCCCAATGGTCTTGATGGCGGGCGGCGCAATCGATCTTGTGGCGCAGGAACGGCTCCGTGTTGCCCTACAGAATGCGATTGACCGCGGGGTTCTTGCGGCAGCGTCTCTCAACCAGGCACAAGATGCCGTCCCGCTCGTCAAAAGCTTCGTCGTCCAGGCGCCTGACGCCCAAAACGCAGTCGTCACCATTACGCAAGACAAAAAAACGAACTATCGAAAGGTAACTGCGACTGCCACGTTCCCGTACCAGACGACATTCCTACGGCTTGCTTCGATCGACGAACTTCCGGTCACGGCAACTGCGTCGGCAACGCAATCGCGAGACAATATCGAGTTGTCGCTGGTGCTCGATATATCGGGATCGATGCTCGACAATGGCGGGATGGTTCAGCTGAAACCGGCAGCAAAGAGCTTCCTGGCACAAGTGCTCAAGGATGACGCCAAAGACTTCACCTCCGTCAATCTCATACCATTTTCCGGAGGCGTGAATATCGGTGACAAGGTCTTCGATTATCTGGCCGGTCCGGCTTACACTAGGCGCCACACGAAATCGTCTTGCTTTGAAATGCTCGCGTCAGATTTCACGGCCGGTATGCCGAAGTGGCCGGCTCGCGACCAATACCCTCATTTTACATTCTGGAACTTCAAGGTCAAAGGTAAGCAGCCCTGGTGGTGCCCAACTGCGGATGCGTCTGCCGCCTACATGACAAACAATTTGAAAGACCTTCAGGCGCGCATCGACAGTTTGCAGCCATATGACGGAACAGGGACGCCATACGCGATGAAATGGGCCGAATTGCTGCTCAACCCATCGATGAAGCCAACCTTGAATGCCATCGCAAACGAAGGTCTCGCGAACGACATACCCGCGAGCTTCCTCGAAAGGCCTGCCGCATTTTCCGATAAAACGACCCTCAAGTTCATCGTGCTGATGACCGATGGGCAGATCGGCGATCAACCTCGCCCACACGATGTGACGACAAACGAAGTCCTCGACAAGAGTATCGCAAAGGACGCTCGCTACCTCTTCAACCAGTCAACCTCGGTGGGCTTCTACGATCAGGTCTGCGCGTATGCGAAAGCAGAGGGGATCACGATCTTCACCATAGCCTTCAAGGTAGATGACGCCACCGCTGCGGGACTTGCGAAATGCGCGACCGATCCGTCTTACGCGTTCAAGGTCGATGGCCTGAACATGGCCCAGGCGTTCCAGTCGATCGCGACCACGCTCCAGAACATCAGGATAACGCAATGATGCGCTGGCGACATCCGCTTGCATCTCTGACTGATAGCTCGGGCGCTGCGGTGATCGAATTCGCTCTCGTCCTGCCCGTCTTCCTGATGCTCATATTCTCGACCCTCGAAGCCGGATGGATGGTCATTGAAGCCACGATGCTCGATCGGGCCCTCGATCTTGCGATCCGTGACATCAGGGTGGCGGCGCCCAACGCGGCGCAAGACCAGGACGAGATTAAGGCCGCGGTCTGTAGCCGGTCATATCTTCTTTTGCGATGTGACACGTCGATCGTCGTGGAAATGACCGACATCTCCTCGCATCCAATCCCATCGTCAAGCACACCTTGCGTCGATCGCCAGGGAAACGTTGCGCCGGTCGTTGCGTTCTCGCCGGGACTCAGGAACTCGGTCATGTACGTAAGAGCCTGTTATACGAGCGATCCTATCACCCCGGTGCTTGGATTGATGCTCAATATGCCAAGAAATGGCGCTGGAGAATTTTTTCTCTCGTCCTCGTCAGCCTTTGTGAATGAGCCTGGCGCTTCATGACCATGTCCGTGTTGAAAAAGCTGCTTGGCAATAAGTCGGGTGTTGCAGGTGTGGAATTTGCCCTTATCGCACCCGTGCTGATATTGCTGTTCACGGGAAGCGTGGTTTTGGCGCTCTTGTTTCGAGACGCGAAAACGGCTGAGCGGGCGACATCAATCGTATCAGATCTTACCTCTCGCAAAACGACCGTCGACGCTGCCTATTTGAACCAGACGTTCGAGCTCTTTCGTGGCGTCGTCGACCGGCCAAAGGAGAGCCTCAAGTTTCGAATTTCGAGCGTGCGGAAGACATCGAGCGGTTTTGCGGTCGATTGGTCCTACTCTGTCGCCATGCCAGCGCTCCAGGCGAGTGATCTCGGCTCGCACGCGTTGCCCATGATCTCCGACAATGACACGTTCATCGTCACGGAAACCTCGGTGAATTCATCGCCGATCTTCGGATATCCAAGTTTGCAGGTCTCAAATTTCGATAATTGGATGACGGAGAGGCCGCGTTTTACCGCCGCCATTGTCAGAACGAATTAAGTTCGAACATGCAGAGAATAAATGAGCTGTCCTAACTATCCGGCAAACAGCACCAATTGGACGTCAGTGGCAGTGGCGCGCCGTTTCATGACAGAGGGAGCCGACCCGGGCGAGATCGTAGAGCAAGAACACAGAGATGTGCTTTCTCCCTGAGCTTCTATAAATGATGAAAAGAAACCGCCGCCGGCAGCGAGGCGGCGGCGGGTTTGTCGATCGGAGATCACAAGACGCGTCTATTCTGCCGCGATGGGGTAGCCAGGCTCCTCGTCATCCGCAGCTTCATCACCAGGCTTGCCATGAAAGTCATCAGCGTTCCCACGATCAGTATCGAGGTCCAGCAGATCGCTGTCGCTGGCGGCCTCGCCGGCGATAGGGGCGTGCTCATTCGTCGATGGAGCATCGCCGCAGTTGTTCAAGAATTCGCCATGCTTGATTAGATCGGAGACGTCCTTCGGATCAGGCGAGAAACGGGCCGCCGGATGTACGAACTGGGCCTCCTTGAAGTGTTCGACGAGCGCCGCTCGGGTTTCCCGCACCCTTGAACGGAGATGAACATTCGCCGCCTTAGCCGTCGCTTCGAGCGCCTGCCGCGACAGGCATAGAAGGAAATCCTCCGTACCCATGTGCGGCAAGAAGCCGTCGGCGCCGATCGCCTCACCGGCGATGCGCGAAATGACGCCACTATTTGAGATATTGCGTCTGCACGACAGGACCTCGATCAGAATAGACCGGGCGACGATGCGGAGTGTGGTCATGTCAAATGACAGCTTGCCGTCGTCGGAAAAGAGACGCGCTGCGTGGCGTTGCATGCGCTTCGTCCCCAATAAGTGGTAATTGGCGTCGGAATCGACGCGCACATTTAGCCCAGCGAAGGCGAGCACGAGCAGGGCCATCAGCATGTCATCCTCGATCGGCGCCCGGCCGAGCGCCTCGTGCAGCGCGTCGGTGCGGAAATCGCCGATCATGTCCTGGCCAGTCTGCGTGACATCGGGACGCGTCTTAGCGACACCCGTCGGCTCGTCATCGGCTCCAGTCGAGCTGCCTGACGAGCCCGTGTGTCCGTTCGGCTTCCTGGGTTCCGGCATCCGGTAGTGAACCGACTGCACCTTACCCTCGCGATCGAGATAGAGGGCGGTGCTGTCACCCTTGCCGGGCTTGCCGTGGACACGCTCCGCTTTCTTGGGCAGATCCGGCTGGCCATAGCCATTGACGTCGACGACAACGCCCTTCTTCGGCAGATTGTTGGTCATCCATTCCTGCTGTGCGCCCAGGAAGGCTTCGACATTGGTGGTGTATCGGCTGTCCTGATCGGCCGGCGCGAAGAGATCTTCGACCCACTCGATGCCGTAGGCTTCGCGCAGATCGTCGCCGAAGCTGGCATCCTTGGCGTACATCCGTTTCTTGGAAAGCGCGTTGGCGACCGACCACCAGGACGCGGTGTCTCCCTTCTTCGGCTTGTTCGCCTTCCAGACTTCCTTCTGCTCATCGATGCTTGCCGCCGCGATCGTGCGGAGCTGCTGCTCCGACGGCATGTCGCCAAGGGCAATCTGGTCGAGCATGGCCGGCAGCACGCCGGCGAGGAGGCGCAGCTTCTTGATTTGCCTGACGGGCAATGCCAGCGCGCTTGCGATCGCCTCCTCGGTCCAGTCGAGCGCGACGAGGCGTTCGATACCCCGCCATTGATCGACCGGGTTGAGCGGCTCGCGCGCGATATTCTCGACCATCGACCGCATCGCGCCATTGTCGTTGGCAGCCTCGACCACAATCACGTCGATGTCTTCGAGGCCTGCTGCGACGGCCTGGCGGCGGCGGCGATGACCCGCCTCGATGATGAGGCCGTTGCCACCATCGCGCTCCGGGAAGACGACGGGCGGCTGGATGATACCGACAGCCTTGATCGTTGCCAGCAGCAGGGCGTCGGCCTGGGACGTCGATTTAGACTGGCGCGTGTTGTCGGGATTGTCCTTGAGCGTGCGCGGATCGACCTTCATGACATACATCGGATGCTCCTTTTCGGGGATTTTGGGACGCGGCCCCTGCCGGCCCTTCCTGTCTTCGTTCTTTCCCGAAGACATCTCCCGGACCGCGGAGCAGGCGGCCGGGTGCAACTGCTGTCGAGCATCGCTGCTGCGAAGGACGAGCGGGGCGAGAGCCGTGCGAAGGACGAGTGGCCGCGATGCGGAGACGGCGGTTGAGCGCCAGCGGCAACCGGCGGACTGATCTGCGACCCGATTCCCTTCTTCTTTTCCCGCCCTTGATTGCCTCGACCTGCAGGCAACACATGCCGTCGTTGGACAAAGGATACAGATGAAATTCATTGTGCCGGCCGCGTTGCCGAGACGCGGATCGCCATGAAAATGGACGACAACGGTAATGCTTTGGTATATACTCAATATAGCAAAACAGGAGTTTGCGATGTCGACCAAAGCCATTTTCACGATGAAACTGGAACCGGAACTGCGCGATACGTTCATGGCCGAAGCCGCCGCGGATGACCGACCAGCGGCCCAGGTCCTGCGCGAGCTGATGCGCGAATATATCAACCGTCGCCAGCAGGCGCGACAGTACGATGATTACTTGCGTCGCAAGGTGGAGATCGCACGTGCGCAGCGTGATGCGGGCATGCATGTCTCCAATGACGAAGTGGAAGCCGAAGCAACGGCTCGCCGCGGGGAGCTCCGACGCCGGATCAATGAGGCGGATCTGTGAAAGTCCGATGGATTGCAGCGGCCCGACAGGATCGAGCCGATATAGTCGATTACATCGCAGTCGAGAATCCGCGTGCGGCGCTCAAGATGGACGAGCTGTTCAGTGAGGCGGCCGGCAAACTCGGCGATTTCCCGATGCTCGGCCGTATGGGAAAGATCCCCGGCACACGTGAATTCATCCCGCATGAAAGTTACCGGCTTGTCTACGAAGTGGACGAACCAGAAAACACCGTATGGATAATGGCGCTCGTGCATACTGCTCGCCAATGGCCGCCGACCGGGGACGAATAATCGCCTTGTTTAACTGAGGTGCTTGCGGAGGCTTAGGCAAAAAAAATGGGCCGCCAATCCGCGGCCCTTAGGTATGAAGGTGATTAAAACCTCCAGAGGGGAACAGCTGCTGCGGCGGCGCTGGGAGGAAAACCGCCATGTGCATCAGCTACGTGCACTATGCTCGATTTTTGACCAGACGGAAAACATTTATTGTGCAATGCAGCTATGCATATGCTGCACCGCACCCATTCCCGCGATTTTCTTGATTATCGCTATGCCTGCCCTCACGCAGCCTGCGCGGCTGGCTCGGCATCATTGCGCGCCTCCGCGGCAAGGGCTGCATCGACATCGCGAAGCTGGCGGCGCTTCTCGGCAAGTTCTTCGGCGAAGGCGAAGACGCCGCCCTCGCGTGAGCGATAGGAAGCGAGCCGTCGCTGCGCCTCCTGCAGACGTTGGCGATAGCGATCCTGCTCTCCCTCGAAACCACCGAGCGCGTGTTCCAGCCGAGAGATGGCGCCGAGCGGCGTTACCGTGATGGCGAGATCGATCTCTTGAGTTGCGCCGGTCCGCTGAAGCATCGTCGCGTAACGATAGCCGTCACCCTTGCCGAAGCGTTCGCCCTCGAACACGAGATCGAAGCCACCGATCGCGGCAAGAACGACTTCACCCTCCTGCTGCAGTTGAACCAGCGTCAGGATTTCCCGCATCAGCGCCCGGCCGGCGTCTTTTCGTTCCTCGAAGGACCTGTTCGTCACAGTCATGGCAAAGGCATCGCCGGCGGTCGGGGTAAGGCGCTTGATGTCCTGTCCGATCTCGGCGATGCGCCGGGTCGATGTCTCGATATCGCGCTCGGCATCGCGGATCTGCCGGCGAACGGCGAACTGGTCGTCATCGTGGGCAGCGCGCAACCTGTCGAGGCGAGCGATATCGGCTTCCAGTCCAGCCTTCTGCATCAAGCGTTCGTCGCCCGAGGCGATCGCCTTTGCCATGGCGAACTGATTGGCCGCACCTTCACCAAGATCTTCGAGGCGGCGGATCGAGGTATCGCCGGAGAGTGCTGCGGCGATGAAGCGGGCCTTGCGCTCATTGTTCTGCCACATCGAGGCGTCCAAGGATCCCTCGGTTGCGTAGGCGAAGATATCGACGACGTCATGCTGGTTGCCCTGCCGTACGATGCGGCCCTCACGTTGCTCGATATGCGAGGGCAACCACGGCACGTCGAGGTGATGGAGCGCCTTCAGCCTGAGTTGCGCGTTGACGCCGGTGCCCATGGTTTCCGACGATCCGATCAGGAACCGAATCCGACCGGCGCGGACGTCGGCAAACAGGCGCTGCTTGGCCTCAGTCTTCTTGTAATCCTGCATGAAGGCGATTTGGTTGCCCGGCACGCCGAGACGGACCAACTCGTCGCGGATCCAACGATAGGCGGACCAGCCGCGGGTTTTCTCGACATTGATCGTTCCGAGATCGGAGAAGATCATTTGCGCGGCGCCAGGCAGGTCGAAGGCCTTGCCGTCCGGACGGAGATAGGTGTTTTCCGCTGTCTCCTGCCAAATGCGGAAGGCGTTGCGAACCAGGAGATTGAGCTTGTTGTCCTCCTCATTATTGTTGGCAGGAACAACAAGCCGGAGATCGATCGCTGCATGACGGCCATCGGTGATGACCGAGAGCAGGATATCGTCGCCGGGTTCGGCCGGTCCCTCGCGCATCTCGATCGCCTTGATGCGCGCGTCGAGGATCTGCTGATAGACTTTGAAAGCGGGCGTCGGCTTGGCAGTGAGGATTTGCCGGAGGCCGGTGGAGATATCAGGAACCTTGACGTACTCCCTGAGGTCCGCGGGCAAAACCACGTCCGCAAAGCTGCGGAACATGGCTATCAGTTCCGGAACATTGACGAAGGACGCAAACCGGCTGACCGGCTTGTATTTGCCGGAGGGCTGGATCTCGAGCTCTGTGACCGTGTCGCCAAAGCAGGATGCCCAGGCGTCGAACTCGTGCAGCCCGCGCTCGTGCAGGGCCTCACGCCCGAGCAGTCGCTGGATCGAGAACATTTCGCCGAGCGTGTTGGTGATCGGCGTGCCGGATGCCAGTACCAAAGCGCGACCCGGATTTTTGCTCTCGATGAACCTCGATTTGACCCAGAGGTCCCAGGCGCGCTGCGACCCGTTCGGGTCGATACCCTTGAGCGTCGACGTGTTGGTCGCGAAGGACAGCTTGCGGAACTCCTGCGCCTCGTCGACGACGATCTGGTCGACGCCGATTTCGGAGATCGTCAGCAGATCGTCCTTGCGGGTGGAGAGCGATTCCAGCCGCTCCTTCAGCCCCTCCTTCAAGCGCTCGAGGCGCTTGCGCGAGACACGGTCGGCACTATCGACCTTGGTCAGAAGGTCCTCGTAGAGCTGCAACTCATCCTGGATCATTTCCTGTTCGAACGCGGACGGGACGGCGATGAACCTGAAGGCAGAATGGGTGATGATGATCGCGTCCCAGGTCGCCGTGGCGGCGCGGGAAAGGAACCTTGCCCGCTTGTCCTTGGTGAAGTTGGTTTCATCGGCGACGAGGATGCGGGCGTTCGGATAGATGGCGAGAAACTCACGCGCCGCCTGCGCCAGGCAATGGCCGGGAACGACGAGCATCGCCTTTGCGATCAGCCCGAGCCGCCGCTGCTCCATGATGGCGGCAGCCATCGTCATAGTCTTGCCGGCGCCGACGGCATGCGCAAGATAGGTGGACCCCGAGGAGATGATCCGCCAGATACCGCGTTTCTGGTGCCCATAAAGAACAAAGGCGCCAGAGGCGCCGGGAAGTTTGAGATGGGAACCGTCGAACTTTCGCGGTGCGATGTTGTTGAAGCGGTCGTTGTAGACCCGCGCCAGCCGGTCGGTACGATCCGGGTCGGTCCAGACCCAGTTCTGGAAGGCCGTTTTGATCTTCTGCAGCTTGTCGCGGGCGGCTTCGGTGTCGACCACATTCAACACCCGGCGCTCGCCACCGGCGTCCTTAAAGACGTCGAAGATCTGCGGGACACGGCTGTTCAGCGCGTCGGCGAGCAGCTCGCCGGCATGCCGGCGGCTCGTGCCCCATTCGGATGTGCCGGCCGCGCTGTAACCAAGCTGCCGCGCCTCGACTGTCCATGAGCCGAGTTCGGGCATGTGATGGATCGTGATGTCGGCGCCCATCAACTCTTTGGCGAAGCTGACGACATCGGCGGCGGGAATCCAGGGAGCGCCGAGGCGTGCGGTGATGTCGGACGGACTAAGGTCGGCCGGCTGCACCGCCTGCAGTGCGCGAACATTGCGCTCGAAGGCGGGATCGAGTGCCGCCGCCGCTTCAGCCATAGCAAGCTTCATGCGAACCGGACCGGAGAGATAAGCATCGGCGGTCTGCCACGCACCGGAGGCCGGGTGCTGGAAGACGGTGTCGCCGAGTTCTTCGACAACGGCCGCTACGTCGCGGTGCAAGAGTTCGGCGATGTGCTCGAGGTCAACGCGACCGTGCTCGTTCAACACGACCGCCAGCGCATCCACCGCGGATGTGATGACAGGCGGGGCAGGGGGCGAGATGACCCGTTCGGAAAAGATCGGACCGGGCTTTGCCGTGTCCGTTTCAAGGTCATAGTCCTCAATCGAGGCGACCAGCCAGCAATCCGGATCGTCGCGGAAGGGCTGGAGGTTTGGCTGGCGGTGCGTTTCGCGCACTTCCCCGGTTTCGGGATTCTCGGCGATTGAGACGGTCGTGTGGTTGATCGGCCCGAAGTCCCGAACGAAGCTTGACCAGGCGATCCGAAGACGTACCTGCAGATCGCGCCACGGGCGGTCCAGTTCCTGGGTCTTGAGGATCTCGCGGACGGCATCGCGGATCGGGATCAGCTTCCGGATAATTCGGACATGCTTATCCGAAATTCCCTCGCCGCTACGCGCCTTGCGCACCTTGATCAGAATTGGCTCGCCGTCGACCACCTGCATCAGGCGGCCATGCCTGACATTGATGAAGAAGCTGCCCTCGCGAACCTTTGTGTTGTCGGGGCGGAGATCGACGATCTCACCAAGCTCGTCCTCCAGATCGACATCGATGGCGGTGGGCTCGCCGTCATAAAGGTCTTCCGGAAGGAGAGCGATGGCTGCATTGAGCACCGTCGCGAGATCCTCGGCGGTGCGAGGCCGGCAGGTATAGGTCTCGCCGAAAGGACCCGAAGTGAGAGCGTGATCGCCGACCACGAACTCCGGATGCTCGGCGAACCAGCGGTTCACGCGGATCGCTCCCTCATCGTCGGTCGCCGGACGGACCTGCTGCAGGTCGAGCCAGGAGAGATCCCCTTCCGGCTCTCCTGGCTTGCGCTTTCGGAAGAACAGGATGTCGACCACCACATCCGTGCCGGCATCGCGGCGGAAGCTGCCTTCGGGCAGACGGATCGCCGCAATAAGGTCAGCGGTTTTGGCAATGTGCTCACGTCCAACGCTATCGACCTTGTCCATCGTGCCGGCGCTGGTGACGAAGGCGGCAAGCCCGCCCGGTTTCAGAAGATCGATCGACCGGGCAATGAAATAGTCATGCAGCCGCAGACCGAGCGAACGATATTGCCGGTCGGAGCGAACCGCTCGATCCGAGAAGGGCGGATTGCCGACAGTAAGATCGTAGATCGCATTGAGATCCGTGCGCGCGAAGTCGCCATTGATGATGCGTGCCTTTGGCTGCAGCAGTTTCACGATGCGCGCCGTGACGGGATCGAGCTCGATTCCGGTGACATAGCTCGTCTCGCGGTATTCTTTCGGCATCAGTGCCGGGAACAGGCCCGTTCCGATCCCCGGCTCCAATACGCGGCCGCCGCGCCAGCCGAGCCGCTGCAATCCAGTCCAGATCGCCCGAATGATGAACTCGGGGGTGAAATGGGCATACTGCGTGCAGCGGGCAAGCGACGCATAGTCTCCTTCGCTGACGGCCGACTCCAGCGAGCTGCCGAGATCGTCCCAACCGTCACGGAATTCGACTTCGCCCGGTCGGCGAAACATGCCATTCGCCAGCTCGCCGGCACCGAAACCCGTGAAGCGGATCAGCCTCGCCTGCGCGGCTGGGGTCGCCGGCAAATCCAACTTCTCGAGTTCGTATGCCGTGAGGATGGCCGTGACATTGATGCGCGCTCGTTCCTTCCAGTTCGCGGCGAGATCGCGATCGCCATCATCGAGATAGAAGTTGGAGCGTTGGCCCTGTTTGCGCGGCGCCTGCGGCTTTGCAGCCGGCAAAGCATGCGCAGGCGCAGGAGAGGGGGGAGTGGGGTCTGGCTCGTCGTCATTGGCGGCAAAGTCGCCGAACGCCGTGATACCCAATCCAAGGCCCGAGGAAAGAGCGCTGCTGCCGAACATGTCGAGGGTAAAGGGATCATTGCTCATCGAAAAAACTCCTATGAGAAGGCACGCGTCATCGCCCTGCCGATCGAGGGCAGTTGGCGGGCGCGAATGATTGGAGGGCCTGTCCTGCAGGCAGGTGGATCGACTGCGATCAGCCGAGCGTGCTTGCACCCGGCGCCGAGATTCAGGCTGCGACTTGAGCGGGGAGATAACGGAGATGCACCGGCAGCTTGGCGGCGATCTCGTGATCGGTGAGATCCTCCAGGATCCTCAGCGTGCTGCCGGCCTGGCCGCCGAAAAAGGCGATCGTGCGCGCGTTCTGCGCAGCTTTCGGCGGCCTGTCGGCATAACCGCGGTATTGGTCGGCGGTGCTGCTCCAGATGTGCTCGAGGCGCTCCTCGCGCGTCATGGCGCGCACCGGGCGGCTTTCGCGCTCGATGATGGCGACCCGCATCATTTCGACCGACGTCTTGTCAGATAGATCGCAGTAGCCGTGGAAATACCGGATTTGTTCGTCGATCCGGAGCGCGAAGAAGACGCTGGTCACCTGCCCGGTCAAGAACTCGCGCATGGCGAACATCGAGCCACGGATCCAGAGCGGCGGCAGGATTTCGAACATGTAGTCGTGCTCGGTCTCGCCAATCTCGAACCACTCACCGGCATAAAGCGCTGCCGCGTTGCCGTCCCAACGGTTGGGACGCTGGGCATACCGGTCGAACATTCGAAACATCTGCTGGCGGCTTGCGACGCCCTGAAAAACCTTGCGGATTGCGGGAGAGGTATTCATCTGCGGCTCCTTCGGAGGTTTGCGGACCGAAGCGCGACCGTGTCCTTACGACCTTGTCATCCTCTTCAGTCCTTCATGACCCCTTCCGGGCCGCCGGCATCGCGACCGCCGGGGTCAAGGGCCGGCTCCGCCGGGCGAAGCCTCCCTTGACGCTGGGTGGCGCGCATGCGGCACGCCTTTTTCCGTCCCTTCCCTCTTCTCCCTCCCTCTGAGTTTCAGGGTCTCGTTCCAATCCTCTACAGGCGGGCGCAGCCGCATCCAGTCGCAGCCGAGAGTATCGGCGAGCACCCTCAGCCGGTCCGCATAGACGTCGCCCTGGGAGTTAGCGTCCGTCGCTGCCACGAGCTGCACGCCCGGTCGCGCCGCGACATCCCGCAGCGCAGCGGCGGTGGCCGGCGACCATCCGCCGCCGGTGCTAAGATAGAGCGTGCCGTCTCGCAAACCCTCGATGGCCGCAAGGCTCATCGCGTCAATCGCCGCTTCCGTGACTGCGAGGCGCAATGCCGATTGCAACCCGAGCCGGAAAAGGATCTTCGTCCCTCCAGCGGCAAAACCTCGGTATTGCGGACCCCGCGCCTCCCAGCCGGTCACAGCTCCGGCATCGTCGGTGTGAGCTGCCCACACGCTGCCATGCGGTCCCTCTCGGAGCGCATCGTATTGGATCGCTACGCGGATCACCGACGCCGGCAGGCAACGCTCGCCATCGAGATAGCGCCACGTTGCTGAACCATGCCACGGGCGCCGCCGCGCCTGCCATCGATCTGGAAGGAAGACATCATGCTCTCCAAAACTCCTCGGGCTTATCCATTTCGGTTCCGTGACCCCCCACCCGACGATATCCGCTACGATTGCAGCACTTTCGAGAAAACAGACATGTTCGAGATGTCCGACGAGTGCGAATACGTCACCTTTTGCGTCGCTAAGCGGGTCAAACCAGCCGCGCCCCTCGTGGGTGACGATGATGATCTCGCCGCGGCGTCGATATTTTACCGCTCTGCGAGTGCTTTCCTTTAGGTCAACAGCAAAGCCCGCTCGTTCAATAACCGTCCCGCAACTGACCCGCACCCGCAGCTCTTCAATCTCTTTTCTTCTCATTTTAGGTCCCTCATCACCCTTCCTTGCCCGTCGTTTCACGGGCACCAATTAAACCCAGCGAAGAGCAAGGGGTGCAAGGGCGCGGCCGGCAACTGACGAATCTGGCAGTAGATGGGCCACCGGCCGCGGCGAAGCCTCCCTTGCGGCACGCCGCTCGCAAGCGGCAGACGGCGGCTCAGTGAGCCGCCCACGGGAAGAATTCGTGCACGATTGCAAGATCGTCGCCGGCGTCGATCTCGTCAGAAGGAAGAACGCCGTATTCACCGTCGACTTCGAAGACGGTGACCGGGACCATCAGGTCGCGGGAAAGCTGGAAGGCATGGGATTGTGCAAGAGCGAGATCGTGCGACATTTGTAAGGCTCCATCCGGAGCGGGCCAGGACGCCATCCCGAGAGAGCGGGAAAGGATCGGTCGATGGCATACCGATCATGGGCCCCCCAACCCCTCTTGCGTTATGCGCTGGCTACCGACTGTGGCGGTAGTTCGAGTGGGTCAAAACTGGCGCCGCTTGGCGTGCCCTAAATCTTGTTGGAGGATTTGGCCTTCTCGGCAGCATCGATAATGGACGAGACACCGAGGCGTCGAGAAAGGGCGTCCAACTTCTTCTGGATTTCGTGAACAGGCTGCTGCTCGATTTTTGCAATATCGGTGACGCTTCTGCCTTGCGAGATCCACCGGAGGTATATTGCTTCAAGTGGCTTCAAGTTCATGAGTTGGCCATGTTACGTTATAACATATCGCATAATCAAGCTTATGGAACTTTTTTGACCGAGCGACGCAATAATGTCTGATCCCCCTCGCTTACCGCCTCCGAAAGACCGTTGGGCCGCTGTGGCGCGGCCGTTGATGCGCGGCAAACGAAGTCTGTGTGGAGTGTTTTCTTTACGTCGTCCTTGTACTCGCCCTCGATCGCCGAGAGCGCCAACTCTACCGCAATCTCACCAATGTCTTTGGCAGGTTGGGAGATACTGGAAAGTGGCGGTGTCAGGAATTCGGCTATTTCGTCATCGAAGCCCACGACCGAGATGTCCCTCGGCACGTTTAATCCAGCCTGCGCTATCGCCTGGACGGCAGATGCAGCCAAGAGATCTGAGGCGCAGATGATGGCTGTTGGCCGAGGCTCCAGCGACAACAACCTTTTCATCATAAAATAACCAGGTTGAGGAACGTCTCGGTCATCGCTGATATATTTCCCCTCCAAGACATAGCTTTCGGGCGGGGTTATCCCATGCCGCGCGAGCAGACGTATGAAGGCATTTTTCCTGCGTGTTTCAACGATTTCGGCAGCGGGTCCCTCAATCAAGGCGGTGTCGTGTTCCCCCCCAATGTAGCCAAACGTCCGATGGCCAATGTGAATGAGATGATCGATTGCCTTTTGCATACCGGCTTCAGGATCAATCGATATCACAAGACCGCCACGAGCAACCTCCCGCTCGATCTGTACAATCGGCGTACCACTGTTCTTGACAGCGCGCACGTTTGCCGGGTCAGTCGCAGAGCAGAAGATCACTGCGTCGACGCGTTGACCGAGAAGCCGCTGAACCCCCAAAGCCTCGACCTCTCGCTGACCCTGGTTATTGAAGGTCAACACGGAATAACCGTGGCGCACAGCCGCGACCTGCACGACATGCGCGACCGAACTTTGGAACGTATTGATCCGAGATTCACTGAGGACTAGGCCGACGGTATGACTGCGGTTCGTCCGAAGCCCTCTTGCGATGATGTCCGGACTATAGCCGGTCCTCGCTACCGCAGCCTCTACCGCAAGGCGCGTCTTTTCCTTGACATAGCCATTCTTGTAGATGACCCGTGCCACGGTGGCAGGAGAGACGCCGGCTTGCTTGGCAACGTCGCCCATTGTCGGCTTTTCTTTCTTCATTTTTATCCGCCCTCAAGATCGCAAAAATAAAAAAACGAATCTTGCCCTCTTGTCAAATGTTTCTCGATATGGTGACGTCAACATGGTGACGTCACCATGTTGACGTCACCATAGTGATTTTCACTCGTCGGCTAAAAGTAGGGCGGGAGGAAGCCGGCTAGGCAATCGCATGGCCGAATGGAGGGAGGCGGCGCTTTGGGAGTCGCCAATACAAGTTCAACAAACGAGAGGGTGAATGATGATCAATCGCGATAAAGTTACACGACGCTCCGTCCTGAAAATCGGGCTCGCAAGCACGGCGCTGGCCCTAACGATGGGCCACGCTTATGCGCAGTCCAAGGTAACGATCAATTTCTGGGACATGATCTGGGGTGGACCGGAATATGCGGTCGCCGCCCAGGCCCTGGTCGACAAGTACAACAGCGAGAACCCTGATGTGTCTGTTGTGTACCGTTCGCTCTCCTGGTCGAACTGGTACGAGACCTTCGTAACCGCGGTTGCGTCAGGAAGTGCGCCGGATATCTCCACCGGCGGCGGTTTCCAGGCGGTTCAACTTTACGACATGGATGCGATCCTGCCGGTGGACGACGTCGTCAGTCAGATTGGTCAGGATGGCTTCGTCGCAGGTACGCTCGATGCCGTCAACTATCATGGTCACTCCGTAGGCCTGCCGTGGGCGATTGACACACGTGTACTCTTTTACCGCAAGGATCTGCTTGAAGCCGCTGGTGTCGCTGTGCCAACGAACTGGGACGAGTTTCGGGCAGCAGCCAAGGCACTGACGAAAGACGGCAAGTACGGCTTGGTCTCGAGTGGCGATGGCGGCGGAATCCACATTATGCTCTCAATGGCTATCAACAATGGCGGCGGTCTGTTCGACAGTGAGAATCAACCAGCTATCACCGGCGCGCGTACGACCGAAGCCCTACAGTTCCTTTCTGATCTCGTTGCAGACGGCTCCGTCAATCCGGCAAGCGTCGGTTACTCCTTCGATGATGCCCGCGGCGCGTTTTTCCGAGGTGAAGCCGCCTTCTTCTTGGAATCTCCGTTAACACCTCAACTGGCAGACAAGGAAACGCAGGCCAAGATCGGGATTGTTCCGCCGTTGACCTCAAAGCACGGCGACAAAGGCACGCTGCAGTTCGTCAACAGTATCATGGTCTATCGCCAGACACAGCATCCAGAAGAAACCTTTAAGTTCCTTAAGTGGTGGTCGGATAACGCTGGTACGCTCTGGACGAAGGGGCACACCAACAGTCTGCCGGCCCGCACTGCCTTGCTCGACGATCCCTATTTCACGGCAATACCAAGCATTTCCTTCGCACTTAATAACTACGTCCCTGTCGCCAAGACACTGGCTGCTCAGTCGCCAGGTACGTTCCCCGTTCTGAATGCCGTCGATGGTGATGGCTTTCTGCGAACCTTGATTCAGTCAATTTGGCAAGGTCAACCTATCGCTCAGAACGCCGCCAACGCTCAGGCTTATCTGCAGGATCTGGCGAGCAAATGAGCGTTCTTCCTGTCGCCCAAAAACAGGCCTGGCACACGCGTGCCAGGCAGCGGATATCAACCGACATCGCTACGCCGGCCATCTTGTTGACGCCGGCGATCCTGCTGCTTGTTGCAGTCATAGCCTTTCCAATCGTGCAGGGCTTTTACTACAGCTTTACCGACGATTCTCTGCTCAAAGCTGGCAAATTCGTCGCCCTAAGCAACTATACCAAGCTGCTTGGGTTGCCCGCATTCTACAACGCACTTCGGTTTAGCGTGATCTTCGCAATTTTCGGCGTCGTTGGAAGCTATATACTAGGCTTGGCGCTGGCCATGCTGATGCAAAAGAACATGCCCGGGCGCGGCATCTTTCGAGTTCTGCTTCTTCTTCCCTGGATTGTGCCATCGCTCGTGTCGATTGTCGCTTGGCGATGGATGGTTGCAGACGACAAGGCCCTGTTCAACCAAATCCTTGCATTGTTTGGTGGCAACCCGATCTATTTCCTTTCCGATAGCACCTGGACGGTCGCGGTCGTCATCCTGATCAAAATTTGGCGAAGCTTTCCCTTCATGATGCTGTCGTTACTTGCTGCGCTTCAGACTATTGATCGCAGCCTCTACGAAGCAGCGGCCATTGATGGGGCCACGCGCCGTCAAACGTTCCAGTACGTAACTCTGCCTCAGATCAAAAACATCTCGATCGTTCTGTGCCTCCTGCAGATGATCTGGACGGTCAACGATTTCGATACGCCGTGGTTGCTGGCGCAAGGCGGCCCTGCTGGCGCAACCGAGAATCTGGTGGTGCTAGCCTACCGATATACCTTCGCTCGCAACGATGTCGGCATGGGCGCGGCTATTTCCTTCGTCACCCTCGCTATCCTGATGGCGCTGACCCTGTTCCTCCTGCGGCTGCAGCGAAAGGGCTGAGAAATGGAAACCCAAAACAACCCTCTCAAACAATGGCTCCTGACGGCGATCACGGCGACCATCGTCGTCGTACTCAACCTGCCGATCGTGCTGATGGTTTTGAACTCCTTCCAATCGACCGCGCAGATGCTTGCAACGCGCAGGCTCATCCCCGACGTATTCAGCTGGGTGAATTACAGTGCGCTGGCTGGCACTCCTTTTTTTGTCTACCTGCGCAATTCCCTGGTGATTTCTTTCGGGGCTGCCGGGCTTGGCCTGGTAGCGGCGGTTTTGGCAGGATACGCCCTGTCGCGCTATCGCGGCCGCTTCCTTGATGGGTTTTCGACAGCACTCTTTCTCATCCAGATGTTTCCGATCATCCTGGCTCTTATCCCGCTGTTCCTGGTTTTCAAGCCGCTCGGCCTGATCAACTCGCCGTTCTCGGTCATGATCGTTTATGCGGTGATCAACCTTCCCTTCATCACATGGATGAGTCGCAGCTATTTCGACACGATCCCGCGGGACCTCGAGGAAGCGGCAATGATAGACGGCTGTGGGCCGATCGAGGCCTTCCTGCGGATCGTTCTACCTTTGGCCGGCCCCGGGATTGCGGCCTCAGCCATCTTTGCATTTCTGTTCGCCTACAATGAATACTTCATCGCCAATGTGTTCTTGCGAACAGTCGAATCGATGACGCTGCCGGTCGGGATTCAGATGTACATGCAACAGTTCTCCACGGACTGGGGGGGACTAATGGCGGCAGCGACAGCCACGATGCTGCCGACTCTGATCCTCTTCTTCTTCGTCCAAAAATACATCACGCACGGCGCCATCGCCGGTTCTGTGAAAGGCTAATCATGGCTCCGCTCAATCTTCAGTCCGTCACCAAGTCCTATGGACACGTTCAAGTTCTTCACGGCATCGACATCAATATACTTGATGGCGAGTTCGTCATTCTGGTCGGACCATCCGGCTGTGGAAAATCGACCCTCCTGCGCATGATTGCGGGGTTGGAATCCATTACGAGCGGCGACGTCTCGATCGGCGACAGGACAGTCACCCGCTTGGCACCGAAAGACCGCGATATTGCGATGGTTTTCCAATCATATGCGCTCTATCCCCACATGACAGTGGCGGAAAACATGGGTTTCTCGTTGAAGCTTAAACGCCGGCCTAGAACCGAAATCGACGCCGCCGTTCAAAAGGCTGCCGAGATTCTCGACCTGAGCCACTTGCTGCAACGGACTCCGAAGCAACTGTCAGGCGGTCAGCGCCAGCGGGTCGCCATGGGACGCGCGATCGTTCGAGATCCCTCGGTCTTTCTCTTCGACGAACCGCTGTCAAATCTCGACGCCAAGTTGCGCGTTCAGATGAGGACGGAGATCAAGGAGTTGCATCAGCGGCTGAAAACCACGATCGTCTATGTTACTCATGATCAGGTTGAAGCCATGACGATGGCCGACCGTATCGTCGTGATGAACGCCGGTCGCGTCGAACAGGTCGGCGCGCCCCTCACCCTCTACGATGAACCAGCCAACTTGTTCGTCGCCAGCTTCATCGGCTCGCCGAGCATGAATCTGATCAAGGGCGAAATGGCGGACGACGGTCGCTTCCTTTCCGACGGAAAGATCACCCTCTCGGTACCCAACCGCGACACGTTATCCAATCAGCCCGTTGTATTGGGAATTCGTCCCGAGCATCTGGATCTGGCTGAAGCTGGCGATCCAAGCGCATTCGAGGGCGAAGTCATCGTGACCGAACCTACCGGCGCTGAAGTCCTGGTGTCGATACGGTCTGGCGGTGGCGAAATTCTCGCGGTCTTCCGCGATCGTATTGCGCATCGGCCTGGGGATAAGATTTTCGTAAGGCCTCAGGAAGGTAGAATTCACCTGTTCGATCCTCAGAGCGGTCTCAGGATCTAGTCCTCCCCGCCACCGTAGAGGCTGACCGCTTTCCGCAGGGTGCTGTTGCGCCCGTCACAATAGCCGGCGGTCGGCCGATCGCTCCCCTATTTTAAAAATTCGATCACGACGAGAAATGCATGACCGTACTTCATAGCCTTCGCATGCCACCCTTTAATCTCGATGATGATGCCGTTCGGTGGGTCGAGCTTCAGCTGGACCGGCTCACGCTTCAAGAGAAACTTCAACAGCTGTTCGTTCATTTGACTGTTGGTGACGACCGCGAGGCGATTACCGCCCTTCGCCGGCACAAGCCCGGCGGTATCCATCGCTTCGTAGGAGAGCAGGTGGAGGAGGCTTGGAGCGCCACGAAACTGGCGTTGGAGCAGGAAACCGTACCGCTTTTGATTACAGGTGACCTCGAGGCCGGCGGACACGGGCCGCATTCGATGACGCGAATGCCGAACCAGATGGCAATAGCCGCTGCCAACGATCTGGAACTCTCAACCAAGGCAGTAGAAGTACTGGCTCGGGAAGGACGGGCCCTTGGTTTCAACTGGTCCTTTACGCCAGTGATCGATCTCAACAAGAACATCCAAAGTGCAGTCGTTGGGACACGCTCCTACGGCTCGGACCTTGAAAGAATCATCGCACAGGCAACGACGCATATCCGCGTAATGCAGCAGGCCGGCATCGCCGCGACCGTCAAGCATTGGCCCGGGGAAGGCTATGATCAACGCGATCAGCATCTTGTCACGACGATCAATCCTCTCTCCGTCTCTGAGTGGAATGACACCTTCGGCCGCCTCTACAGAGCTACCTTCGACGCCGGTGTGCTGACCGTGATGTCAGCCCATATTGCGTTGCCGAGTTGGGCCGCAAAACTAGGTGTGCCGGATGGCGCTGAGCGCTATCGACCGGCCTCACAATCAAAGGTCCTGAACCTAGATTTGATGCGGGGTGAACTGGGCTTCAATGGTCTTATCGTTTCGGATGCGACCGGGATGGGCGGTTTCGGTGCGTTCCAGAACCGCGAACACGCCGTATCTGACTGCATCGCCGGCGGATGTGACATGTTCCTCTTTTCAGAGGACGTCGACCAGGATCTTGGCTACCTAATCGAAGGCATCCGCAACAACCGTCTGACCGAAGATCGTGTTGAAGATGCCGTTACCCGCGTCCTTGGGCTGAAGGCGGCGCTAGGCCTCCACGTTAAAGGCCGCGACGTCCGGCTGCCCGCATATGAGCAGGCAAGTGCCGCCATTCGCAGCGAGGCCAACCAGGCTGTCGCGCGAGAAGTCGCCGAGCGGGCGGTAACCCTCGTCAAGGACGCCACAGGGATACTGCCAATTTCTGCGCACACACATCGCCGCATTGTCGTGCTTTCGTCCGGAACCCGAGCGCACCCAATTAGTGGAGCGCCAAGGAAACTGACGGCGATCACCAGTGAGCTACAACAACTCGGTTTCGAAGTGCGAGAGTTTGATCCGTCATCGCCGCCCACAATTGCGGATACAGATTTGATTCTGCACATATTGGCGGTAGAATCATCGCTCCTGCTGTCGAGGGTATGGATCGATTGGGTGTCTGATATGGGACTCGATCGCGCTCAGGATCGATCTTGGCACGAAATCCCAACGATCATGGTTTCGTTCGGGCACCCATATCATCTATTCGACGCGCCTCGCGTCCCCGTCTACATCAATGCTTACTCAACCACCGACGATAGTCAGCGTGCGGTGGCGCGCAAGCTCATTGGCCAGAGTCCGTTTACCGGTGAAACCCCGGTCGACCCGTTTTGCTCCCTGCCAGACGCAAGATTTTGAGCGATGATCTTCTGCCGGCATATGACATCATTTCGGTAGGCCGGCATCATCTGACAGCAATTAGAAAGCGCGAAGGAACTAGGTATGGCACTGTACACTGAGATCATATTCATCAAGAGAAAGCCGGGGATGCAGCGGCAAGAATTCCTCGACTACTATAGGGATGTTCATGGACCGCTAATGGTAAAGTTGATGGGCGACAAGGGCCTCGTCT